>DASWKY010000181.1:0-3322 GCA_036396395.1 Bacteroidota bacterium
GTAATTGTAGAATCTTCAGTCCTTTATGTCCCCCAGAAAATCCCTTTTCGGCATGCTATTGTAACTTATTCTCTCATAATAACTTACCGTCACGAAAATTCGTATATGTTGCCATCTTCTGGCACTCCGTTTGTTGTAAATGGGGTACAGCGTCGCATAAGTAAGAAATACGGTTGACATTAATCAGATGATTTCGTTAAATTTTTGCGAGACAGTTGCATGAACGATATGAGGACAATTTCAACAACTTTCATCATTCTACTGACCGTTGCGATAAGCGCTCCGGTCTTCGCTCAGGCATCCGCATCCCAAGTCCTGACGCTCGAGGTCAAAGCGGTCAACAAGATCGGCGTGACCGGAAACCCTATGCCCTTGGTGATTAGCGACATCCCAGCTGGCTTGGAGTCTGCCACGGTAAGCGATTACTCGACCAAGTATAATGTCACAACGAATATGGAGAATATGAAAATCGCGGCTTCCATCAACTCAGCGTTGCCGGACGGCATGCAATTGATGTTGGATCTCGGAAGCCAACAGGGTTCGACAACAGGAATGGTAGATGTATCGAATGCCACGACGCCGGTGAATGTTGTAACGGGAATTCAACGCGGGAGCGACGCCGGGCAGACCATCGGGTATGTATTTAAAGCATACGCAAGCGCAGGTATGATGTCATCCGATGCGCGAGTGGTTACGCTGACGATTACCGAATAACACAAAAATTATCTGTATAACACAACAGCCCCGTTCTGAAAACGGGGCTGTTGTGTTTTTGTAGGGGCACAACAAAGATGTCCGACTTTTAGCCCAGCGCGTGCCGGGAAAAGTCGGACATCTAAAATTAGTGCATGTTATGGAACACCGATTGCACGTCATCATCCTCTTCTAATGCGTCCAACAATACCTGCACTTCGGCGGCTTGGTTCTCAGGTAGTTCCTTCGTCGTCGTAGGAAGATATTGTAATTCCGCGCTGATCACCTCGATGCCTTTTTCCTCAAGGAATTTTTGCATCTTTCCAAAATCGTGGAAGGAGGTGTAGAGATGTAATTCCTTCTCATCGCCCTGAATATCATCCAGCCCGTGGTCGATTGCTTCTAATTCAAAGTCGTCCACATTGCCCACCTTATCAAGTGGGATACGGATGAAGCCCTTCCGCTCGAACATAAACGCGATCGACCCTGTCGTGCCCAGCGACCCGCCGTTCTTGGAAAAATGGTGGCGGACGTTCGAGACTGTGCGCGTGGGGTTATCCGTTGCGCACTCCACCATCACCGCAACACCGTGCGGGGCATAGCCTTCGTAGATGCTTTCTTGGTAGCCGGTTGTATCCTTTTCAGAGGCTCGTTTAATGGCGGCATCGACACGGTCCTTCGGCATATTGACGCTCTTGGCGTTCTGGACGGCGATGCGGAGGCGTGGATTACCCTTTGGGTCAGGTCCGCTCAGCTTGACGGCGATGGTAATCTCGCGGTTAATGCGGTTGAACGCTTTGGACATCCGCGCGAACCGCGCGAACATCTTATATTTACGTTTTTCGAATATGCGGCCCATGATTGACTCGGAATGCAAAATACAGAATGAGGAATTCACCCTTGAAGGATTCCGCCTACAACATACGCATTATAGTCAATATTTGGAAGAGAATAAGAATTTGATGGTCTGTATCGAGTTTTACTTGCTTAGAATGTTAAATTCTTTTATGATATGGTTTCTCACATACAGAAGGAATGATTCCCTTGCTGTCTCTGCATCGGTGGGTAGGTGTGTTTTCTGCTTTCTTGCTGTGCGTGCTCCCGGCATCAGTGTTCGCGCAAGGACATATCGGCAAGGTCAAGGGACATTTTGCGGCGGCGTTGGAATTCCACCTAACAGGACAAATCGGAATGAACCGCATTGGCCTTCCGGCAAGTACTCCTAACCCGTTCCGCCAAGACGCGTGGCTCGATGAACGCGACGATATTGCTATGCGCGGTTTTGTCGGCGAGGCGACCCTTCAAATCGACTGGTGGTCGCTCTTGGGCGAACCCGTCAGCAGTGACCGTTTCTTCTGGAAAACCAGCGGCTGGTACGTTGTCCGTTATACCGATAAGAAATCCGGAAAAGTCGGAACCAGCACCGTTTCGCGGACAGTGCTTGCGAAGTATCCGGACTTGCTGAAACGCTTCGATGCAATTGCTCCGAGTAATATCGATTTTGAAGTAGACTTCTCACTTGCCAGTCTCAGCGATAAAGATTATCAGGCGTTCCGCAAAAAGTACAACATGCTTGAAACTATCGGAGCCGCCGCGCCGCACCTGAACAGCACGTTCACCTCGCCTGTGAAGGGTGTGCAGATGTTGTTTTTCCGGTCGGACAAGATGCCGTTCAATGCGCCGGGCAGTCCGAGTTGGAACGAATTCCTTAGCCTCTCCAACGAGTACGACAAGAATAAGCTACGGATGATTGTCGATTACTGGCGTTATGCCCGCGAGTTGAGAATCCGCAGTTTCCGCGTTGTAAGGATGAAATGGCCGCTTGGCGAATTCAAAGCGATCGCGGAGAAGTTCGACCAGTACGAACGCGGTGAGGGCGATGAGAGTTTTACGGAAAAAATAAAAGCAATAGAAGAACAAGCCGCTCAAACTCCCCAGTACGCATCGAACGACTTCTGGGCTGAAACATCCAGCCTCAACCGCTACTACTTTTACATCATCGATGCGAATAACGTGCAAGACGATTATTACGACCTGATTGTCAACGGCATCAATGTTGGACCTGTGAACAACCGCACAGGAGGCAAAACGACATACTACTGTGTCTTAAAGCGCGGCGAAAATAAGGTGAAACTCGCGCTCACGAAACTGATGGGCAAGAACAGCCGTTTTACCGTGGAGATCGACGGCGTCTTCGGGCCGCGTGAGTTTTCTGGTTCCAACGACCATGATTTTACGGTGAACGTGAAATGACTGCAGTTATTCTCAAATATGGTTTGCGGTGTGCTCCCTTTTTGGTTTGTTCGCTCGTGTTCTCACAAGACCCGAAACGATTGTACGAATCGGCGGAATTGGAATTCCAAAAAGGAAATTATGTATCAGCGCTGTCGTACTTGCGCCAACTTGAAGCAGGTATAGGCAAAAAGACTCCCCGCGTCAACGCATTGAAGGCGAAAGTGCAAGAATCTGACGGCAACGTGCTCGATGCAAAATTATCCATCGAAGAATATCTCCGCATGGCGAATGGCACCACCCGCGCATCCGAAGGCTACGTCGATATTCCAGCCTTAAAAGCGAAAATTGACAACGCCATGAAGGAATTGGAAACGCGCTGGCCTCAGGAAATCCA
>DASWKY010000182.1:0-4266 GCA_036396395.1 Bacteroidota bacterium
GTCAGTCAGCCGTATTGCTAAGGTGCGGAATTTTTCCTTTATTCAGCCTCACTGATTTTTTTCTTTAACAGCCCCGAAGGGGCTATATACCCAAACCGAGGGTTTTACCCTCGGTTTATCATAACAAGTAATGTTTTACCCTGAAAGGGTTCCATAACATCGGAGAAAAGAGCAATGCCTCAATCGCTCGCCAAAGTACTCGTGCATATCGTGTTCTCGACAAAACATCGTTACCCCTTTCTCTCTGATAAGACGATACGCAAGGAAATGCACGCATATCTCGGCGGCACATGTAAGGCGTTGGAATCTCCGGTGTTGATCGTGGGAGGAGTGGCAGACCATGTCCATATCCTCTGCGCCCTCACCCGGAATCATTCAATAGCAAAGCTGGTCGGAGAAATAAAGCGAAACTCGTCAAAATGGGTGAAGACGAAGGGCAAGACACTGGAGAAATTCGCGTGGCAGAATGGCTACGGGATTTTTTCTGTGAGCCAGTCGCAGGTCGAGCGTGTTCGGCAATATATCGCAGGACAAGAAGAGCACCACCGAAAAAAGACTTTTCAGGAAGAATATCGTACATTCTTGAAGAAGTACGAGGTAGAACACGACGAGCGGTACATTTGGGATTAAAAGCGATTTATCTCACCCCTTCAGGGTGAGATGTTTCTTCTTAATTGTATAATCGGGGCGTTGCCCCGATTTGAAATACAGAACCCCTTCGGGGTGATGTGTTTGCTTATTGTGTAGCGGGGCGGTGCCCCGATTTAACTTATGCAACCCCTTCGGGGTTATGATATAAAATAGTAGCCCCGAAGGGGCTACAGAAAGTAGCCATGCCCCCACAAAAGCTCATTGACGACATTAAAGCCAAAGCGAAAAAACTCCACAAGCATATCGTTCTGCCGGATGCGACGGACGAGCGGACGATCCAAGCCGCGCGCATTATTACGGATGAAGAACTCGCAACCGTCACGCTCGTGGGCGACGAGAACGAAATCCGCGCGCTCGCGCAGAAACTTAACGTTGCGTTAGAGAAAATCCGTATCGCCGACCCGGAAAAATCTGATAAGCTCTCCGACTTCGCGCATATCTATTTTAACTTGCGGAAGTCGAAAGGCATACAGTTCGAGCAGGCTCAGCAGACGATCCGCCAGCCGCTCTTCTTTGGGGCGATGATGGTACGCGAGGGCTTGGCGGATGGAAGCGTCGCCGGCTCGCTCGCAACCACGGCGGATGTCCTGCGCGCGGGTATCCAGATCATCGGCATGGCGGAAGGTATTAGTGTCGTCTCCAGCTTCTTCCTGATGGTCTTTCCGTACACCACCTACACGTTTACGGACTGCGGCGTTGTTCCAGACCCGACTGCCGAACAACTTGCCGATATCGCCATTGCCGCGGCGGAGAACCATAAGAAAATCACGGGCGAAGAGCCGCGTGTCGCGATGCTGTCGTTTTCAACCAAAGGAAGTGCCGAGCATCCGCGCGTGGAGAAAGTCCAGCGCGCCGCCGCCATCGCACGCAAGAAAGCCCCTACACTCAAGTTAGACGGCGAGCTTCAGCTTGACGCCGCGATTGTGCCGTCGGTTGCCGACCGGAAAGCGCCCGGCAGTCCCGTCGAAGGCCGCGCGAACGTGCTCGTCTTCCCGGATTTGGATGCGGGCAATATCGGCTACAAAATCGCTCAGCGCATGGGCGGGGCGGAAGCGCTCGGACCGATTGTTCAGGGGCTCAAGAAGCCGGCGTTCGACCTCTCCCGCGGATGTAGTGTAACGGACATCATCAACGTCGTCGCGATTAATGCGGTGATGGGACAGGCGTGAAACAGTAGCAAGAAGTAAGGAGACAGAAGTAAGAAGAAAGATAATAAGGATAACAAAGCGATTTCGTACAATTCTTTTGAGAAAGGGTTCATATGAAAACCGTACTTATCCGGGGGATATTCCTCATCGTGCTAACGCTGGTTATCGCCCTCCAGCTCAGTGCACAGGGCGTGTACTGGGAAAGCGTTACGACGGCGATGGGGATGGAACAACAAAGCCGTACGCATTATTTGCCGAAAATGTTCAAGAGCGTCAATAGCGGCATGGGCGGCGAGAGGACCGTCATTTTCAGGATGGATCGGGGTGTGATGTACGAGGTGAACGCCGACGAGAAGACCTATTCGGAGACGTCGTTCGAGGAATTAGAGAAAACAATGAAGAGCATGGGTGGGCAAATGGACGAGAAAATGGCAGAGGTAAGAAAACAGATGGAAAATATGCCGCCCGAGCAACGCAAAATGATGGAGCAGATGCTGGGTACGATGCCCGGGGCGGGCGCTCAGGGCGAGATGCAGGTGACCAATACCGGGCAGACTCAAAAGATCAGCGGTTTCACCTGCACGAAGTTTGTTGTGAAGCGGGGCGAGAATGAAGTGGCGACCATCTGGGCAACGAAAGAGCTGAAAGAACTTGAAGGAATGCGCCGCGATTTTGAGGAATTTTCTCGGCGGATCACCATGAACCGTGCGGCTCAGGGCATGGTGGAGGCAATGCGAAAGGTCGAGGGCTTCCCGATCCAGAACGAGACGCAGGGAATGAAACAGCTGGTGACAAAACTCGAGAAGCGTGCTATCCCGGCAAGCGAGTTTGAAATCCCGACGGGTTATACAAAGGTCAAGTCCCGGTTGATGCAGGATAAGTAAGCGTATTACATAGACATGCACGCTCCCCACAAACCCGTACCGTATAAGCTGTTGACCGGGCATTTGCCCGATACGCCCGGCGTGTACCTGATGTACGCCTCGACAGGTCAACTGTTGTACGTGGGCAAAAGTAAAACGATCCGCTCGCGGGTGCGGGCGCACTTTCATGCGCCGGAAGAACGCGGCATGTGCAGGCAGGTACGGCGCGTGGAGGCGCGGGAGACCGCAGGCGAGTTAGGCGCGCTCCTGCTGGAATCCGAGTTAATAAAGAAGCTTCGCCCGATGTACAACCGTGCCTTGCGCAAAACGCGACGGCTTATCGTGGCGCGCAAAGTGATAACGCCGCAGGGATACGTCCGCGTTCTTATAGAAGCGGTAAGTACGATAGAAGCAACGAAAAATGCCGGGAAATCCGAAGGTCGAGGCGCGAAGGGCGGAAGGGTGATTCTCGGATTGTTCCGGACGCGCACGCAAGCAACTGAGTTTCTCGCCGAAGCCGCCAAAGAGCATAGGCTATGCCTTGCCTTACTCGGACTCGAGCAGACGCGTCGGCATTGCTTCGCGTATCATTTGCACAGGTGCGACGGCGCGTGTATGGGCGAGGAAGCTCCGGAATTGTATAATGCGCGAGTCGAGCAGGCGTTTGAAGCGCGGCGCATACAAGCCTGGCCCTTCGAGGGCGCGGTGCTGATAGAAGAAAGCACTCCGGCAGTGAGCGAGACATTCATCGTTGACCACTGGTGCTTGCTCTACAGTTTCACTCACTCATCAGAAAAGCCCGCGCTGAGCGTGAAAGGCTCGCATTACTTCGACTACGACGCGTATAAGATTCTCGCCATGTATATTTTCGACGATGCACGCGCAAGCACCATACGGCAGGTTCCGCGTAACGAGCTTACTGTAATGTTGAAGAAATTGAAAGCGGCGTAAGGGATAAAATATCCCATCGTTGATAAGGAAAGAGCATTACGGTTTTTTTGCTTAAAAGCCCCCTAAAAACAAAACCCCGCTTGCGCGGGGTTGTTGTGGTACGTATGCTCCGTGTTGATTAAACGACGGACACATTCGTCGCCTGAAAGCCTTTGGGGCCTTTTTCAACTTCGAACTGCACCATATCGCCTTCATTCAGGTTCTTATACCCGTCGCCGACGATAGCCCGGAAGTGAACGAATACATCTTCGTTCCCGGGGCGTGAAATGAAGCCAAAACCTTTGGCTGCGTTGAACCACTTGACTGTTCCTTTTTCCATGGAACACGTCCTTTCTGTGTATTGATGACACCCGAATCCTCGGGCAAGGTGTACGCCGACAACTACCTCAACCACTATAACGAGCAGGAGTTGTGCTCCATGCTATGTCTGACTGACGGCGTTTGGACCTAGAAAGGTGTTCGTGCGGTTCAGCAGCGGGTTGTGAAGCGTGCTTTGTCTGCAGATGACTGCGAGGAAAAGCTCTCTCGAAAGAGACTACGCGGTGTACTGTTATTTGACAGGTATAAGATACGACATTTCCGTATTACTTCCTAATGAAATCGTATTCTCTTTACTGAAGCAAGTCTAAGAACAAACGACGCTTGCAATACAG
>DASWKY010000183.1:0-11242 GCA_036396395.1 Bacteroidota bacterium
CGACTCACAGATGAAACCACGGGTTGGTGTTGATATTATCAACGCCATCCCTTCGTTCTCGTTTTCCCTTTCTGTTTTTTACTACTGCAAAAAAACTTAGTATCAGATTCCCAATAGTAGGAATTTTTCATTCTTCACTGAAGAATCCTTCCTGATTTAACCCATTTCTCAATTTCAAGTGTGGAACGCTAATTGTAGAAGGTTAAGAGAGAACATAATGGGTTATTCGCCAGAACTTCAACGAAAGAGATGAGATAGGAACATACCCGTGAAAAACAATCAGCCGAAAACAATTGTCACCGTTGACGGCAACGAAGCCGCCGCATACGTTGCCCATAAACTCAACGAGGTCATAGCCATCTATCCGATTACACCTTCTTCGTCGATGGGCGAATGGGCGGATGAATGGTCTTCGCAGGAAAGAAAAAACTTGTGGGGGACGGTGCCGCTGGTGGTTGAGATGCAGAGTGAAGGCGGAGCCGCCGGAGCAGTCCACGGTGCGCTACAAACGGGAGCCTTATCCACGACATTTACCGCTTCACAGGGATTACTGCTGATGATCCCGAACATGTTTAAGATAGCGGGCGAGTTGACGTCAACCGTGTTTCACATTGCGGCTCGGACGGTTGCAACGCACGCGCTCTCCATTTTTGGCGACCATAGCGACGTGATGGCCGCACGTTCGACCGGCTGGGGAATGCTCGCTTCGAACTCAGTTCAAGAAGTGATGGACTTTGCGCTCATTTCTCAGATAGCAACGCTGGAATCCCGTGTGCCGTTCCTTCATTTCTTTGACGGGTTTCGAACCTCTCACGAAGTCATGAAGATCGAACAACTGAGCGACGACGACCTCAGGGCAATGATTGATGAAAGCTATATTCGCGACCACCGTGCACGCGCGTTGTCGCCCGACCATCCGGTGATGCGCGGTTCTGCTCAGAACCCCGATGTGTTCTTCCAGGCACGCGAAACGGTGAATCCATTTTACCGGGATTGTCCTTCCGTTGTTCAGCGGGTGATGGACAAATTCGGTGCGGTCGTCGGACGGCAGTATTCGTTGTATCAGTATGTCGGCGCTCCTGATGCCGAACGGGTGATTGTCATCATGGGGTCGGGCGCGGAGACGGTTGAAGAGACGGTGAAGCACCTGGTCACCCAGGGCGAAAAAGTAGGCGTGTTGAAAGTACGACTCTACAGGCCCTTTTCCTCCGAGTATTTTGTGAACGCCCTGCCGGCATCGGTACGGCGTCTTGCCGTGCTCGACCGGACCAAAGAGCCGGGCGCAAGCGGCGAACCGTTGTATATGGACGTTGTCACGGCGACGAGCGAAGCCTTTGAAGAAGGTAACACGCAATTCAAAATTTTCCCGAAGATTATCGGCGGCAGGTACGGATTATCGTCAAAAGAATTTACCCCCGCCATGGCGGCGGGCGTATTCGAAGAACTTCTCAAAGAGAAGCCGAAGAACCACTTTACGATCGGCATCGAAGACGATGTATGCTTCACCAGTTTGTATTACGACCGCTCGTTCGATATCGAAGAAAACGATGTGGTGCGGGCGATTTTCTACGGGCTGGGAGCCGACGGGACGGTCAGCGCGAATAAGAACTCCATCAAAATTATCGGAGAGGACACGGATAATCACGCACAAGGATATTTCGTGTATGATTCAAAAAAATCCGGAGCCACGACAATTTCATACTTGCGGTTCGGTCCCCGCCCGATTCACGCTCCCTACCTGATCGACAAGGCGAACTTTATCGGTTGTCATCAATGGTTCCTCCTTGAAAAGCTCAATGTCCTCGAAAAAGCTACTCCCGGCGGTACGTTCCTCTTGAACAGCATGTACGGGCAGAATGAAGTATGGGATCACCTGCCGCGCCATATTCAGGCTGAAATTATCAACAAAAAACTCAAACTGTTCGTCATTGACGCCACGAAAGTTGCGCACAACGCCGGAATGGGCGGACGCATTAATACCATCATGCAGGCATGCTTCTTTGCCGTGTCCGGTGTATTGCCGAAGGAGCAAGCCATCGCCGCCATTAAGAATTCAATCAAGAAAACGTATGGCAAAAAAGGCGATGCCATCCTGAAGAGCAATTATGAAGCGGTTGACCAGGCAATATCCAATTTATATGAAGTGGCGATACCGGAACACGTTACCAGTACTGTGGACATGCCGCCGATTGTGTCGAACGCCGCGCCCGATTTTCTGAAACACGTCACGGCGAAGATTATTGCCGGACGCGGTGATGAGCTTCCGGTGAGTTCCATGCCGCTGGGTGGAACATTTCCTGTTTCTTCTGCGCGGTGGGAAAAACGAAACATCGCGTTGGAGATTCCCGTGTGGGAAACGGACCTGTGCATTCAATGCAACAAATGTGTTCTCGTGTGTCCCCATGCGGCAATACGCGCAAAGGTGTACGACCCTGAAGTCCTTTCTGCTACGCCGTCGGTGTTTAAATCAACAGAGTTCCGCGGGACGGAATACAAAGGGATGAAATACTCTCTCCAGGTTGCACCGGAAGATTGCACGGGATGTAATCTGTGTGTTGAAGTATGTCCGGCGCGCAGTAAAGAAAATCCTGATTTCAAAGCGCTGAATATGCAACCGCAACCGCCGCTCCGTGAACAGGAGAAGGCGAATTTTGATTTCTTCCTGCATATCCCCGAGATCGACAGGCGCGGCGTTAAACTGGAAACCGTGAAGGGAAGCCAGTTCTTACAGCCGTTATTTGAGTTTTCCGGCGCGTGTTCCGGTTGCGGCGAGACGCCGTACGTCAAATTGGTCAGCCAGTTGTTTGGCGACCGTTCCATCGTCGCCAATGCCACGGGGTGCTCGTCTATTTACGGTGGAAATCTTCCGACCACCCCCTGGTCAACAAACAGCGACGGCAGAGGTCCTGCGTGGTCGAACTCGCTCTTTGAAGACAACGCAGAGTTTGGCTTTGGTATGCGGCTGACAGTTGACAAGCACGGGGAAATGGCACGCGAACTTCTGCGGGAGTTTTCGGGAGTCGTCGGCCATGAGTTAGTAAAGGAGATTCTGGAAGCGGATCAATCCAACGAAGCGGGTATCTACGAACAACGCCAGCGTGTGGCGTTAATTCGTGCGCGCTTGAACTCCACGCAAGACCCGAAAGCCCAAAGCCTCCTCAGTATTGTGGATAATCTCGTCAAGCGCAGTGTCTGGATCATCGGCGGGGATGGATGGGCGTACGACATTGGCTACGGAGGGTTAGACCACGTCCTCGCGTCCGGGCGCAATGTCAATGTGTTGGTGCTCGATACCGAGGTGTATTCGAATACGGGCGGGCAGATGTCCAAATCCACGCCGCGCGCGGCTGTCGCGCGGTTTGCCGCCGGCGGCAAACCGACGCAGAAGAAAGACCTCGCGCTGATGGCGCTGACGTACGGCAATATCTATGTGGCGCGCGTTGCGATGGGCGCGAACGACGCTCAAACCGTCCGCACCTTCCTTGAAGCGGAGGCGTTTGACGGTCCTTCGCTGATTATCGCCTACGCACATTGCATCGCGCACGGAATTGACATCGCGCAAGGAATGCACCAGCAAAAATTAGCCGTGGAAACAGGCTACTGGCCGCTCTTTCGGTATAATCCGGCCCTCATCGCCCAGGGGAAAAATCCGATGAAGTTGGATTCGAAAACTCCGAAGGGACCGGTGACAAACTTCACAGACCAGTAAACCCGGTTTACGATGCTGAAGAAAAGCGACCCGGAAAAAGCACGGGAGCTTATGCAACTTGCCCAGGAGGATGTTACAGCCCGCTGGCACATGTACGAACAATTAGAACGGATTTTCGACCCGACAAACGGAAACGGCTCACAACCCAATAAACAGCCAAGCTATTCTGGAACTCAAACTGTTAAACCATTAAAAGCTGTTACTCAGGATGACCGCTCATGACATACGTTGATTTATACCCCATCTGGGTATGTTGATGGAGATGGACGTTATAGGGTACCGTACGACGTACACAGGGTATTGTGCATCGTATCAATCAATTTTCTCACTAAGGAGGAATACATCATGGAGAGATACTGGACTGAGATACAGAAAAAAATCTGTCCGAAGTGTATCGACGGCGACAGAAAAGGAAACTGTCTGCTTCCGGTTGGAGAAACGTGCCCGTTGAAGGTCTATCTATCGGAAATCGTCACAACAATCGCAAACACAAAGTCCGACGCCTACGCGGCATACATGAATTCCCTGCGCCGGAATGTATGTATTCTGTGCGAAAGCCAACATGCCGACGGGACATGTTCGAAACGAAACGATCTTGAGTGCGCCCTAGACCGTTATTTCCCTCTCGTGATTATGATTGTTGAAGATGTGAAACAACGGATGGCGGCGGCTCAAGCGGCGACACAAACGAGTTGAGTTTGCAACAGCAACAACGAGAAATCGCACATGTTTATCATAGTTGAAAAACAAATTCTCTCGAGCGCCATTACGAAGTTCGTACTTCACGCGCCGTACATTGCGCGGAAGAGCAAAGCGGGAAACTTCGTCATACTTCGTGTCAATGAAACCGGCGAGCGGATTCCGCTTACCATTGTTGACGGTAACGCGCAGGAAGGCACGATCACCATTATTGTACAGTCTGTCGGCAAGACGACGATGTTGTTGAGCCGTATGAAGCAGGGAGAGTATCTCCTTGATGTCGCGGGACCTCTGGGGAATCCGACTCCCATTGAACAGTTCGGCACAGTGGTGTGTATCGGCGGGGGCGTTGGGACTGCGGAAGTATTTCCGATTGCCCGCGCGTTGAAGGACGCCGGGAACCGGGTCATCACCATTGTCGGAGCGCGGTCGAAGAATCTCATTATTTTAGAGGATGAACTTCGCTCGTTCTGCGATAAGGTTGTCATCGCGACGGAAGATGGGTCGGCGGGCATAAAGGGCAGAGTGACCGATGCGCTCCAAGCATACATGTCATCGAACGGCCATCTTGGCGCGGTATATGCCATCGGCCCGATTCCGATGATGAAAGCGGTCGCCGAGTTTACTCGCCCGACTGCCATCCCGACGTTTGTGAGCCTCAATCCGTTGATGATGGACGGAACGGGCATGTGCGGCGCGTGCCGCGTCACCGTCGGCGGGGTGATGAAGTTTGCCTGCGTGGACGGGCCGGAGTTCGATGCGCACGCCGTAGATTTCGATGAACTGATCGCGCGCAACCGTACTTATCACGACCTTGAACAACTGTCCCGTGAAAAATTTGAACGTGAACTTGAAACGGAGGGGACGACACCATGCCAAACACGTTAAAACCCTCCGAACGGATGAAGATACCGCGCCAGACTCCGCGTGAACAAGCGCCGGAGGAGCGGAACAAAAATTTTACGGAAGTATCTCTCGGGTTTGATGAATCCCTTGTGGCTCTGGAAGCGGCGAGATGCCTTGATTGCCGGGATCCCGTCTGTATCGAAGGCTGTCCGGTGCGCATTGATATTCCGTCGTTCATCAAGCTCATTCTCGAAAAAGACTATGAAGCCGCCGCGGCAAAAATCAAAGAAGCGTGTTATTTACCCGCCGTAACAGGCAGAGTATGTCCGCAGGAAAATCAATGCGAGCGCGAATGTATCATGGGGAAAAAACATCCCCCGCTTGCCATCGGGAAGCTGGAGCGATTCGTTGCCGACCATGTCTATCGCTCTGGCGGAAATGCAAAAATTCTACTTCCCGAACAGCGAAACGAGAAAGTCGCCATTGTCGGCTCGGGACCTTCGGGGTTGACATGCGCCGTCGAGCTTGCGAAGAAAGGTTACCGCGTGACGATATTTGAAGCGCTTCACGCGGCTGGCGGCGTGTTGCGGTACGGTATTCCGGAGTTCCGTTTGCCCAAGTCCATTCTCGACCGTGAAATTGAGAATGTAAAAAAACTTGGCGTAGAGGTCATTACCAATTTCATCATCGGGCGCACGGCGACCGTTGATGAATTGCTGGGCGAATTCGGCTTCGACGCGATCTTTTTAGGAACGGGCGCCGGAACGCCGAATTTTCTCAACATCCCCGGCGAAAACCTTCCCGGTGTGTATTCCGCAAGCGAATTTCTTACGCGAGTTAATTTTATGAAAGGCTATCGGTTTCCGGACGTTGATACGCCTGTAAAGTTAGGGAAGCGCGTCGCGGTGTTTGGCGGCGGCGATACCGCGCTCGACGCAGTTCGTACCGCACTCCGTCTCGGTCCGGAAAAAGCGTACCTCATCTACCGCCGCAGTAGGGCGGAAATGCCCGCACGGACGGAAGAAGTCCACCATGCGCTGGAAGAAGGGGTAGAACTGCTTGAACTTACCAGCCCGGTACAGTTTTTCGGTGATGGGGGCAAGTGGATCAAAGCGGTGAAGTGCGTCAAAATGGAGTTAGGTGAACCGGGTCTGGATGGGCGGAGAAAACCTGTTGAGATCCCTGGCTCAAGTTTTATTATTGAAATTGATACGGCGATTATTGCCATCGGTCAAAGTCCCAACCCGATCCTGCAAGCCACGACGCCCAATCTTGCAGTATCGAAAAGAGGGACCGTCATTGTGGATGGCACAGGCAAAACCAACAGGGAAGGAGTGTTTGCCGGGGGTGATGTATCTCGCGGCGGCGCGACGGTTATTTTAGCGATGCAGGACGGAAAAACGGCGGCTGAGGCTATTCACAACTATCTTGGTGAAAAAATCACCGCGGGGCAAGAGGCGTCAATCAATGCGACAGAGTAGTGGGATAGCCATGGAACAGTCAGAACAAACAGGTATGTCGGAATATCAAGATGGACAACAACACGAAACAAGCAGGCGCACTAACCAGAGGCGTGTGCCCGACATGCGGTGTAGAGCGGGAGTGTCGGGTTCGATTTGTTCGTTGGAATTTCGTCAATGCAGATGCTGTCGAAGGCGCCGCTATTGTGAGAATCTATGAGTGTGAATTCTGCGGCACAGCTCTGAATGCCGGAGATGTTGTTCTGCCGACAAACGGCAAACAGATTTTCCGGAAAAGCACAACAACAGTATGACGCAGACGGATGATTGTTATGACCATGTTACAGGATAACCAATTTTCACTTGTTGAGTCCGTCCCCGGACAGGTGATGCGTATTCTTTCGCTCCCGCGCAACGACCTGTTCTATTATCACTTTATCCGGCTTGGCATCCATGAAGGCCAGGTGGTGACGTGCTATGAAAAATTGCCGGGCGGGACTATCGTACTTCGAAAAAATCGCCAGTATGTAGCCGTCGGCCATACGTTAGCACAACAGATTGTCGTCGTTCTGAACAACGAAGGAGCGTTGCATGGGCAAGAGCCTCACGCACTTCAATAAACACAGACACCCGGAATTGACGTTTTTCAATGATAGGGTTGAACAAACGACCGTCGTGTTGGCGGGAAATCCGAACGTCGGGAAATCGCTTCTCTTCAATCGTATGAGCGGCGTGTACGTAGATGTATCCAATTATCCCGGCACGACCGTGCAAGTCACGCGTGGCGTGTTCGGTCAATATAATATTTTCGATACGCCGGGAATTTACGGCGTTTCATCGTTCAACGACGAAGAATCCGTCGCCCGCGATATTATCCTTGAAGCCGACGTCATCCTGAATGTTGTCGATGCAACGCATCTCGAACGCGATATCTTCCTCACCCAGCAGTTAATTGATACCGGGAAGAAAGTCACCGTCCTGTTGAATTTCATGGACGAGGTGAAGAAGCACGGAATAACGATAGACATCCCCCGTCTTTCGCATTTTCTTGGCGTGGAAGTTGTGCCGATTATCGCAGTGAAAAATGATAATACGGAGAAACTGCAGAGAGCAATTGAACGAGCTCGCGAAGGAGTCCAGCGGCAGGAACTGCATACGCGACTTCATGCAATGCTGGACCGTGTCGGGTCGCAGGCGGAAGCCTTACTGGTGTTGGAAGGCGACGAGGTGATTGCCAAGCGGCACGGTGTTCAGCCCGAAGCAACGCGGGAGGAAATATATATCGAGCGCAGGAACCGGGTGAATTACATTGTCGACCATGTGTTGAGCGACCAACAGAAGACGAATCGTTTTTCGGAAGTACTGGGAAAATTATCGCTTCACCCCGCGACCGGCATACCGCTCTTAGCGGTCGTCTTGTATGTTGTCTACCTTTTTGTGGGAAAACTCATCGCACAAGACCTGGTGGGGTTTACCGAGGGCGAGCTTGGGCAGAACATATGGGGACCGTGGGTGCGCGGCGTCGTGCACTCGTTCGTGCCTTCTTCCTCGTGGCTGAGCGTACTTCTCGTCGGGGAGTTCGGCGTCATCACGATGACGACGACCTACCTGCTCTTTCTGCTCCTGCCGTTGGTCGCCGCATTTTATACGGCGCTTTCGATTCTCGAAGACAGCGGTTATTTGCCGCGTCTTGCCACGATGGTGGACCGCTCGCTCACCGGCTTAGGCTTGAATGGTCGAGCCGTCATCCCGATCATTCTTGGGTTTGGGTGCGTCACATCAGCCACCATAACGACGCGACTACTCGGGACGGAACGCGAGAAAACCATCGCGACAACCATACTACAGTTTGCCATCCCTTGCTCAGCCCAGCTCGCGGTCATCGCGGCATTATTGGCGGGCGCGGGATTTCTCCCGATGCTTATCTACACGCTGGTGATAGCAGGAGTATTCTTGCTTATCGGTACAGTGCTGAACCGTGTGCTTCCGGGAAGCTCCACGCCGCTCCTGCTCGATTTACCGCCGATGAGATTGCCCAAGGCGGGAAACGTCATGCAGAAGACAGCGATACGAACCTGGCAGTTTATGAAAGAAGCGTCCGGGTGGTTTTTTGTCGGTGCTCTGGCAGTGGGAGTTGCACAGTTGACCGGTGCGCTTCGTCTGGCGACTCAAGCGCTCGTTCCTCTCACGACTCACTGGCTCCAACTGCCGGAAGAAGCCGCCACGGCGTTCATCATGGGAGTTGTGCGTCGTGATTTCGGCGCGGCGGGGCTGTACACGCTGGCGCTTGAGCCGCTGCAAACCACCGTCGCACTAATTGTCATCACGCTGTTTGTTCCCTGCATCGCCGCGTTGATAGTGATGATGAAAGAGCGGGGAATACGCGAAGGCGTCAGCATTTGGGTTGGGACGTGGATTGCGGCGTTTGTGGTCGGAGGTATTGTTTCACACATCGTCTTATAGGGCTGTGATGAAAAAACCAACTGGACATGAGGGTTTATTTCAAGAGAAGCGCAAATCGGAAATGCGCACGTGCCCGCAATGTACATTGTCGGTTGAGAATCCGTTTGCGGACCGCTGTCCGCGCTGTTACGCTCTGTTGCCCAAGTTGAATGTGTACTGTCAAGGTTGTTCCTATCAAACGATATGTCCGGTAAAGACTGTAGAAACTCAACAAGCACATGACCGCAATGGAATCCGATAAATCAAGAATAGAGCGCTTGAGAGCAATCGTTGAGACGTTGCAGAACGAACACAGCGAGGGGGTCAAGCATGTACAGGAACTTGCCGAAGCGGCACACACGATTCAACGGAATGGATTCAATGCGGCGGCATTTGAGCAAATCGCGCGTTCTATCCGGTGGATCAATACCGGTGTTCGAATGCATATGCAGGCGGAAGAACAACATCTTTTTCCTGCGATCAGAGCCGAGAATCCACGGTTGTTCGAACAATTACACAATGAGCATCGCGAGCTGGGCACGGCGTTCACACAACTGATGAATACCGTGTTTGACGTCGAAGAGGGAACGCTCCGCGGCTCGATCCTGCAGGAACTCGTGACGGCAACGGACAACGTCGTGCGTCTTCTGGAAAAACATATGCAGGAAGAAAACGCCGCACTGTTCCCCCTTTTGCAAAACATGCTCAACGCAAGTTCGGAAACCTAATACACTCAACGACACATTCACATGCCCTAAAGCACGTACGGACAGGCGACCAAAAACCACGGAAGAAGATAGGGCAGAATAGGAGTAACGTCATGAAACAGAATATGGGACGCGCAGACCGGCTCACGCGGCTGGTTGCGGCATTCGTCATAGGGTTTGTGCTTGATAGAGGATATATCACAGGCACATGGGCAATGATACTGGGCGTTGTCGGTATTATCTTTCTCGTGACGAGCGCGGCGGGAGTTTGCCTGTTGTATGCTCCGTTTCGTTTCTCAACAACCAAGAAACCCTCAAGCCATGCGTGATCGTTGGGAAGAGTCATTCATCATTTATTCAGGATAATAATGAGGTTGATACCATGAATACATCGATCGGCAGTGGTCAAGACGGGGAAACGGAATTATTTTCGAACGAATTGTACTGAGGAGGTGAACTGTAATGTTCGCCCGACGAGATCGCGAAATATTCCTGGGTCGTATGCGCCGTGAAGAAGGCCTAGCGCCGAAGATTGCCGCCAATAACCAGATTCGCTTGGGAACAACGCCGGACAAACTGTATGAGCTGAGCCTTTCCCTCGCGCTCGTATTGGTGATCGTCGGCTTTAAATTTTTCCCGTTCCATGAAGGGAATAAAAAAATCGTTATCGCCTCTCGTGAAAACGTGACGGTTGAGGATATTGTGCAGACACGGCAGGAAAACCGCCCTCCTCCACCGCCCAGACCGTCAATCCCCATCGAAGCGCCGGCGGCGGAAGCATTGGAGGATGTCGATATTACGAGTTCCGAGCTTAACATTGCGCAAGAGGTTGCGCCACCCCCGCCCAAGCCGAACGAAGATGATGACGAAAATTATTTCGTCGTGGTTGAAGACTACCCCCAACTCATTGGCGGGTATGACGGCTTGATGAAGCGAGTGGTCTATCCTACTATTGCATTGCGCGCAGGGATTCAAGGAAGAATCTTTCTGCTCGCGTACGTGAATGAACAAGGAGGAGTTGACCGGGTAGATATTGTGAAAGGGTTAGAGGGAGGATTAAGCGAGGCGGCTGTCGAAGCAGTCAAACAATCGTCCTTTACCCCCGGCAAACAACGGGGACGGCCGGTGAAAGTGAAAGTATCGCTTGTTGTGCATTTTAAAATTAAAGGAAGTATTTAGGCGGTGTTATCAACTAGTATGAGCGAAGGAGATACATCTATGCTGACAATAAAAAAAATATTGTTTCCAACTGATTTTTCGCAAGCCGCAACAGATGCTCTCTTGCAAGCGCTCTACTTAGCAGAGCAATACAAAGCTGAATTGCATTTTTTCCACGTGATGGACCCCTTCGACGACCCGAACAATCCATCTCACCGTTT
>DASWKY010000184.1:0-2249 GCA_036396395.1 Bacteroidota bacterium
ATCGCGGAAATCAAAAAAGCTTCCCCTTCGCGCGGAGTCTTGGCAGAGGATTTTCACCCAGCCGACCTTGCCCGCGAGTTTGCACAGCATGGCGCGTCTGCGCTCTCGGTGCTTACGGACAAACGATTTTTTCAGGGAGAACACGAATTTATTCACACGGTGAAATCAGCGGTCAATCTGCCGGTCTTGCGAAAAGATTTTATCATAGATGAATATCAAGTGTACGAATCACGCGCCATCGGTGCGGATGCAATTCTGTTGATTGTCAGCGCGCTGTCCCAAGAAATGCTCCAGACGTTCTACCGGCTTGCGCGTTCGCTTGGGCTGGGCGTGCTGGTCGAAGTGCATTCTGCTGAGGAAGTTGAGCACGCTAACGCAATCAATGCCGAGATGATTGGAGTGAACAACCGGAATTTAGCGACCTTCGAACTATCCCTGGCGACGTCGGTCGACTTGAAACGGCTGATACACAAAGACGCAGTTACTGTCAGCGAGAGCGGCGTGTCGTCGTCCAAGGACGCCGCGCTGTTGCGACAAGCCGGGTTTGACGCCGTGCTTGTCGGTGAAAGTTTGATGACCGCTGAGAATAGAGGAATCGCCCTACAACAATTGGTGCAGGCTTAGTATGCAGGAATTGTTTATCAAAATTTGCGGCATTACCAATCTTGAAGACGCGAAGTTCGCCGTGAAATGCGGCGCACATGCTCTCGGGTTTAATTTCTATGAGAAGAGTCCGCGGTTCATCAAGCCGGAACGCGCCGCCGAAATTATTCAGAAATTACCTGAGCATATTTCAAAGATAGGCGTGTTCGTCAATGCAGACAGAAAATATATTCACGAGGTTATCACAAGAGCAAAACTGAGCGCGGTACAGCTTCATGGCAATGAAGGTCCGGACGACCTTGTCGACTATGAAGTCAGCGCTATCAAAGTCTTTCGTGTCACAAATGATTTTGATGTTGAACTGATGCGCAACTATATCGTCGACGCGTTTTTGCTCGACAGCCATAGCGACACAGCCTACGGCGGGACAGGGCAGACATTCAATTGGAATATAGCCGTGAAGGCGAAGGAGTACGGCAAAATCATTCTTTCCGGCGGGCTTACGCCCGAGAACATCGAAGGCGCGGTGCGTTTTGTCCAGCCGTACGGCGTCGATGTCTGCAGTGGTGTGGAGGCGAGTCCCGGAAAAAAGCATCCACAGAAAATAATTGATTTTATCGCGCGCGCAAAAGGCATTCAACTTTCTTACAACGAACGCTCTGGTCAAGTGGATGAGTAAACGAACGCCATATCGCGATACTCTGCCGGATTTGAACGGGCATTTTGGTATATACGGCGGGCGCTATATTCCTGAGACGTTGATACCTGCCGCGGAGGAACTCGCGCGAGTGTATCGAGACATGAGAAACGACGCAAGCTTTCAGACGGAATTTCGAAAGTACCTCAAAGATTACGTCGGCAGGCCGACGCCGTTGTATTATGCTGAACGGTTCTCCGAACATTGCGGCGGGGGAAAAATCTACCTGAAGCGGGAAGATTTATGCCATACCGGAGCACACAAAATAAATAATACGGTCGGGCAAGTCCTTCTCGCGCGCAAAATGGGAAAGAAACGGATCATCGCAGAGACGGGCGCAGGACAGCACGGCGTTGCTGTCGCAACTGTGTGTGCGCTCTTCGATTTGCAGTGTGTTGTGTATATGGGCGAAGAGGACATGAAACGCCAGGCGCCGAATGTTTCCCGTATGCGCTTGCTTGGGGCGGACGTGTGCCCTGTGACAAGCGGCAGTCGGACGCTGAAGGATGCGACGAGCGAGGCGATTCGCGATTGGGTCGCCAATGTAGAGACGACGTTCTATATTATCGGTTCCGTCGTCGGGATGCATCCGTATCCGATGATGGTCAGGGATTTTCAGAGTGTGATCGGCGTTGAAACGCGCGAACAGATCCTCGAGACGGAAAACAGACTGCCCGACCGCATTGTGGCATGTGTCGGCGGTGGTAGCAATTCCATTGGGATGTTCTATCCATTCCTTGACTCGGAGCCGCCAGTCAAGTTGATTGGCGTGGAAGCCGCTGGCTTGGGACTGAATTCCGGCAAGCATTCCGCATCGCTCACGAAAGGAAGTCCGGGTGTGTTACACGGCGCGATGCAGTATCTTCTGCAAGACGAGCACGGACAAGTGCAGAATGCGCATTCTATTTCCGCCGGACTTGATTATCCAGGAGTCGGACCCGAGCACTCG
>DASWKY010000185.1:0-10917 GCA_036396395.1 Bacteroidota bacterium
GAAAAACGGCAAACAATATTATCATTTTAATGTGCTGGCGTGTTTTGCGGAGCGCGTGGTGGTGCCGCAGGAATGCTGTGTGCCGTTGCCGAAGGAAGTCCCGCTGACAATTGCCGCGCTTATCGGCTGCGCGGTCACAACGGGCGTCGGCGCGGTGTTGAACACCGCGCAAGTCAAACCGGACAGCGCGGTTGCCGTGTTCGGCGCGGGCGGCGTAGGTTTGAGCGTCATCATGGGAGCGAAGCTTGCCGGCGCGCGCACGATTATCGCCGTCGACCGCCACGAAGCAAAACGAGCGATTGCCTCCAGCCTCGGAGCAACGCACGTCTTAATTAATCCAGCGGACCCCGTGAAGGAAATAAAGAGTCTTACAGAGGGACGCGGAGCGGATTATGTGTTTGAGGCTATAGGCATACCAGCGCTTCAAGAACTGAGCCTCCAAGCGGCGCGGCCCGGCGGGACGATTATTCTCGCGGGCATTTCCCCTGTGGGCAGTAATACCAATCTCCCCGGCGCCATCATTACGCGGCAGGAGAAGACCATCATGGGGTCGTACTACGGCACGGCGAATCCTGAGCACGATTTCCCCCGCTACGCGGAATACTACCTGCAGGGCAAGCTCCCGCTCGATAAGATGATCTCGAAGACTTATCCGTTAGACAACATTAATGAAGCGTATGCGGAGATGCTCACCGGCGCGATCGCGCGGAGCGTAGTGGTGTTTTGAAGTGGGAATAGTACACGGAAAAAGCGGATTGGGCGGATAAAAGCGGATTAGAAGAAGAGCGTAATAACATGCGTGAATTGTTATCCTGTTATTGCACGAGCATTCCTTGCAACTAAGTGATTTTCTTCAGTATCTTACGCCTCACACCCCTGCATTTATTCAAAGGAGTTACTTCATGGCAAGACGGATCCTTTCTCTCATTTTTTTCATGATACCAATTATGACACACGCACAACAACCGACCATCGAATATACTCTCGGCATGTCCAAGCCCTCGACACACCTCATGGAAATCGAGGTCACATACAGCAACCTGCCCTCCGGCGATGCGGCAATCGACCTGAGCCTGCCGGTCTGGCGGAGCGGGCGTTATGTCGTGTTCGATTTTGCCGGCGGGATACAGGATTTCTCCGCCGTGGACGGCAACGGGAAGTCGCTCCAGTGGTCGAAGACGGATAAAACCACATGGCGCATCCAGAAGCAAGGCGCTACGAAAATCACCGCCCGCTACAAGATGTTCGCGAACGAATTCAACTTTCGCACAAAGGGACTGAACGACGAGCATTTGTTCGTTGACCCGCAGTCGTCCTTCATGTATATCGAAACATACCGGAAACTTCCGCTCACGATTTCCATCAAGCCATATGGCAACTGGCGCGTCACCACCGGACTCGACCCCGTGAAGGGCAAGAGCAATACGTTTACCGCGCCGAGCTTCGATTATTTTGCGGACAGCCCGATAGAAGTCGGCACCCAACGAGAATGGGAATTTGAGGTGGACGGCAAAAAGCACGTGCTGATGATTTCCGGCGAGGGAAATTACGACGCGGAAAAAATTGTGAAGGACCTCACCAAAATTGTTGAAGCACATAAAGAATTCTGGGGCACACTGCCGTACGAACGGTACTACTTTATGGTGCACCTGATGGCAAACCCCAGCGGCGCGACTGAGCATATTAATTCCAACGTGTTCGATATCAGACCCTATGTGTTTCAAACTCCCCAGGGCTATCGCGGATTCCTCGGTACGGAGGTACATGAGTTTTTCCATACGTGGAACGTCAAACAACTCCGTCCGAAGGGAATCAACCCCTACAACTTTGTGAAAGAAAATTACACGGAAGAACTTGGCGTCGCCGAAGGAACGACGGATTATTATACCGGCGTGCTGATGACGCGGCTTGGATTCACAACGCAACAGCAATATCTTGACCAACTTGCGAACACCGTCCGCGGCGACCGCGAACGCCCGGGTAATCTCATGCAATCGATGGCGGAGTCGAGCTTCGATGCGTGGATAAAATTTTGGCGGAACACCGAGGAATCGGTCAACTACGAATCGGATTACTACGACAAAGGCTCGAATGTCAGCATGATGCTGGATTTGGAAATCCGCCAGCGCTCGAAGAACAAATACTCGCTGGATAACGTGATGCGGACGATGTTCGAACGGTTTCCGCTAAGCGGCACGGGCTATACGCTCGCCGACCTGCGAAAGGTCGCCGAAGAATTCGCGGGCGGAAGCTTGGAAGAATTTTTCTCCGACTTCGTCTGGGGCACAAAGCCGCTCGAGTGGGAAAAGCACCTCGGTTATGCCGGATTACGGCTCGCGCCGCAGGATACCGTCGCAAAGCCCTGGCTTGGGATTTCTGCCGGGGGCGACCGGTTGCGCGTTTCTCGGGTTCTCGCCGGTTCGCCTGCGTACGAAGCCGGCATTAATGTTGGAGACGAAGTGGTCGCGGCGGACGGCTACCGTGCGAGTTCGAGTTTTCTAAATACACGTCCGACAGAACTGAAAGAAGGCGATAAGGTCCGGCTCTCCGTGATTCGTGACGACCGCCTGCGCGAGTTCGAGGTGACGCTCAAGAACCGTTCCGTACCGGCGTATAAAGTTGAAAAGGTCAAAGAACCGACCGACCTTCAAAAATCAATCTACGAAAGCTGGCTGAACGCGACATGGTGAGGTATTGTGTGTTCTCGACGGTGTCCCACCGAGAGAACAGAGACAAAAGACGAAAACGCCGCAAACATCTTGCCTCTGTCGGAGGCATTCGGCAATACTGGGCAATGTCTCGGTCGGAGACCTTTGACAAGAACGGAACAGAACCACATTTACATGTAGTTCTGTTATAGTAAACTGGAGCTTTTATGAACAAATCCCTCATCCCCTTCATCGAATACGCGGTCTGGATTGTCGCGTGCGTTGGGCTGGCGGCATTTATCGGTCTGCCGGACGCAGACCCATTGCCCGCCAAGCAGGTGCCCGCGCAACCCCCTCCAAGGCTGTCGCAGGGGACGGGGCAATTGGCTGAGCAAGTGGCTGATGAATCGGCCGAACAACGGGCCGAACAACGAGCCGAACAATGGGCCAAAGAATGGGACAAAGACCTTGTCTTGCCGAGCGAAAGCGACCGCATAGCAAACTACACGATGGATGTGAAACTCGCTCCCGCCGAGCGGCTGGTCACCGGCACGGAAATCCTCGAATGGAAAAATACCACCGGACAACCCCAGCAGAATTTTCCGTTTCATCTCTATCATAACGCGTGGAAAAACAATCGCAGTACGTTCGTCAAAGAAAACAATTACCAGTTTTCCGGCAGGCAGATGAAGCCGGAAGACTACGGCTATACGAACGTCAAGCGCGTGGTGTTGCTGGAAGGAAGCAACGAAACAGACATTACCGCTACATTCAAGTATATCCAGCCGGACGACGGCAACGCGGAGGACCAGACGGTGTTTCAGGTGAGCACGCCGCGCCAGATTCCCGCCGGGCAGACAATGCGGCTCAAGATCGAGTTCGAGACCAAACAGCCGATTCCGATCTCGCGCACGGGAGCGATTCGGAATTATCACTTTGTCGTGCAGTGGTTCCCGAAAATCGGCGTCTGGTCGCAGGGCGCGTGGAATTGCCACCAGTTCCATGCGAACACGGAATTCTTTGCGGACTACGGCGTGTATGACGTTTCGATTACCATTCCCTCTGAGTATGTCATCGGCGCGACGGGCGGCATCGCGCAGAGCGAACGAGAGAACGGAGACGGGACGAAGACATACCGGTTTTATCAAGCAGACGTACACGATTTTGCGTGGCTCACCGCGCCGGATTTGGTGCGCACCGTCCGGAAATTCGTCCACCGCGAGCGCGAGCAGGACGAACGCGCAGAACGTCATCATCCGCTCCGTGAAGTCACCGTAATTTTGCTCACCCAGCCGCACCATAACGACCTTATCGAGCGGTACTTCGACGCGACATTCAAAGCGCTCCGGTATTACGGCGAGTGGTACGGCGAGTATCCGTACGAGACCGTCACGGTCGTCGACCCCGCCAACGACAGCCGTTCGGGCGGCATGGAGTACCCGACACTCTTCACGGGCGGCGGGAATATCTTCGCGCCGGATGAGACGCCGGTGCCGGAAAGCGTCACTGTGCACGAGTTCGGCCACCAGTTCTGGTACGGGCTAATCGGAACCAATGAATTCGAAGAAGCGTGGCTGGACGAGGGCTTCAACTCATACTCGCAGGACCGTGTTCTCAACACGGCGTGGAAGCCGTTCAAGGCGTACCGGTATTTCTTCGGCGGGCAGGGAGCCGGAACGAACGTCGGCATCCCGTATGTATTCGAAGACGTTAACCTGGGTAGGTACACCACCGGCAACACCGTTGTGCGCGGGCAGGGCAAGCTTGATGTGATGGCGCGAAAAGGGTGGGAGTATTACCAGTCCTACGGCCTTAATTCGTACACGAAGCCCGCAATGTCGCTCTGGACGCTTGAACACTATTTGGGCGAAGAGATGATGTACCGCGTTTTGCGTACGTATCACCACCGGTACCGTTTCAAGCACCCGACAACGCAGGATTTCATCAACACTGTGAACGAAGTAAGCGGCAAGAATATGAATTGGTTTTTCGAGAACACGTGGTTCAGCTCGAACCTGTTCGATTATTCCGTCAGCAGTATTACCAACCGTGCGATCCCCAAGCCGCAGGGGGTATTCACGATGAACGGCGAGCCTGTAGAGAAGCCCGCCGCCGACTCCGGTAAACCGATGTACGAATGCACGGTGGTTGTTATGCGCGAAGGCGAGGCGATTGCGCCGGTAGACGTGAAGGTTGTGTTCGAGGACGGCGAGGAATGGACGGAGCAATGGGACGGCCAGTACCGGTGGAAGCAGTTTGTTTATCGCACCACGTCTCCGGTTAAGTATGCAGTCGTTGACCCGGACGGGAAGTTGATGCTCGACGTCAATTATAATAATAACGGTAAAGTAGTAAGGCACGCGCAGTACAAGTCGCTTGCCGCAAAGAAGATCGCCTCTAAATGGATGTTCTGGCTTCAGAATTATTTCGAGTTCAATAGTTATTGGCATTGATAGGCAAAACATCCGAAGGTTTAGAACCTTCGGAAGTGTATCAATTAAGGAGAAGCAGATGATCCTCCGGTCACTTACACATGGCATTGTAAATGTCAACCGCACCAAGCGGATGGTGCTGTTCGCGTGGATGCTGAACGTCACCCTCGCGCTTGCGCTGGCGTTGCCGCTCTTTAGCCAGTTGAACGCGTATCTCCGCCAGTCGGTGCGCGGGGACGAACTGTTGAACGGTTTCAGCGCGAACTGGTACGAGTCGTGGCAGGCGGACATGCAGGGGAGCGAGTTGGCGCCGCTCGTGGATTACTCCATTCTCGGGTACGCTCCGTTCCTCAGTCATTCTGAGGCGGTGCTTGCCGGCACGGTTGTAAAAACAACCGGCAGATTTTTTTATACGCTGGTTGCCAACCGGTCGTTTATTCCTCTCAACCTCCTAACCATGATGACCTTTCTCTACGTGCTGGTCAGCACGTTTCTTGCCGGGGCGTTCATCGGCACATATATCAAGGACTACCGTCTCAGCTTTACTGAATTTCTGATGGAGGGCGCTAGGTATTTTGGGCGATTCTTCCGGCTGTCACTATTATCGCTCGTGCTGTACTTTGTCTTATTCCTGTGGTTGTTCGACTGGGCAAGCGGAAAGATTCCTGCATGGACTGCCAACGCTCCCTCGGAGATGACCCCGTTCGTCTATTATATTGTAAAAAATATCCTTGTCCTTCTGTCGCTCGCGTTGCTCACGATGTGCGTGGATTACGCGAAAATCCGCATCGTGGCGGAAGACCGCATCAGCGCGCTCATGGCGCTCGTGGCAGGAGCGAGGTTCGCCCTCAAAAATTTCAGCAAGACATTCGGCCTATATCTCGCGCTGGCATTCATCGGTGTTGCCATGATTGCTCTCTACGCCGTGCTTGAGCGGCAAATTCCCCAGCACAGTTACGGAATGATTCTCCTCGTGTTTGTGCTCGGACAGGCGTATCTCATCCTGCGCATGTGGCTCAAGGCGACGTGGTACGCCAGCCAGACCGCGCTGTTTCAATCGGTGAGTGGGGACATACGGTAATACTCGCGTGTACCTTCCCCTTGCTTTTCCCCCTCTTTTCCCGTACTATGGTTCGCAAACGTTCCCCGTCGTTATGCACCGTCGGCAAATTATTCTTCCATGAGCCTTCTCCAGCGGTTTCCGCTTTTACTCTTTCAGCCCGACTACGCTACCTCCGACCTGTACGATTCTCCGCCCATGCTCGACCCCTTGATCATGGTGAGTTTATATGCCGTTCTCTCGTCGTTGAAAACACTGGTGGGCGTGATCGTAACCACGGAAAGCATACGGTTTGCCTTGTTGACGTTTCTCGGGTCGGTTGCACTCGTTTTTATTACGTGGATTATCCTTACGCTTTTTTTTCATTTCATTGCGGACGCTCTCGGCGCGACCGGCGAACTGCATAACGCAGTATCGTTCGTAGGGCTTGCCGCCGCGCCCAATGTTGTCGTTTCAGTGTTCAGCTTGTTGATCATGGTTGTCAACTATGTTTTTTTTTCCGGCCAGCCGAATGAATTTCTCGAGATGGGCGACCTTGGGTTATCGCTCGTCGGCATGGCGTGGGGCTGGCCCGGCATGCTCTGTTACTTCGGGCTTAAAAACGCCGAGCGGTTAGGCTCCATTAAATCGCTTCTCGTCGTGATGCCCGTGTTTTTCGGTTTCGCGTTGCTTGAAGTGATGACCTCAAACCTTCTCAAATAGTATCAGCCTTTCTAGGGGAGATGCATTATGCGGACATTCCTGAAAACGCTTTCCATCTTCATCGCTATGCTCACCTTTTTTTCCTGTCAACCTCGGGGAGATTCGTTTGACGTCCTGATTCTCAACGGCAGGATTGTTGACGGAACGGGCAATCCGTGGTATCGCGCGGACGTGGGTATTCGCGGCGATAAGGTGGTAGCCATCGGCAAACTGGGCGGGAGCAACGCAAAGAAGACCATTGACGCCGAGGGCAAAATTGTCAGTCCGGGCTTTATCGATATGCTCGGACAATCTGAACTCATCCTGCTGGTGGATAACCGCGCGATGAGCAAGATTTCGCAGGGCATTACCACGGAAATCACCGGCGAAGGCGAATCACCCGCCCCCGTGAACGAGCGTATCCTGAACGAGTGGAAGCCGTTCCTCGATAAGTATAATGTGAATGCGGACTGGAAGGATTTCGACGGGTATTTCAAGCGGATTGAAGCGCATAAATCGGCAATCAACATCGGCTCGTTTGTCGGCGCAACCCAACTGCGGGAATACGTCGTCGGGTTCGATAATAGAGAGCCGACCGCCGAAGAATTGGATCAGATGAAAGACCTCCTGCGCCAGTCAATGCAACAGGGCGCGTTGGGGTTAAGCACATCGCTCGTCTATGCCCCGGCAGTGTACGCTAAAACAACGGAGCTGATTGAGCTTGCGAAAATCGCTTCCGAGTATGGCGGCATATATATCACCCACGTGCGGGACGAGGGGGACAAGCTGGTGCAATCGGTTTTGGAGGCGGGCGATATCGGGCGCGGCGCAAACTTGCCCGTGCACATCTGGCACTTGAAAGTCAGTGGCAAGCGCAACTGGGGAAAGATGCTCGACATCCTCCGGCTGATTGAAACTCACCGCCGCCAGGGCGTCGACATGACGGCGGATTTGTATCCCTACACGGCGGGCGCGACCGGCTTAAGCGCGACCATGCCCGGCTGGGCGTTGGAAGGCGGGAGCAAGAAACTGCTCGAGCGGTTGAGGAGCGAGATCGACCGCGGCGCCATCCGCACGCAGTTGGAATCCGATAAATTCGACCGGCAGAATTTTTACCGCGACTCCGGTCCCGACGGCGTGCTCATCAGCAGTGTGTACGACCCCTCGCTCAAGAAATATGAAGGCAAGCGCTTGAGCGAAATCGCCAAGGATGAAAAGAAACATCCCATAGACGTACTGTTTGAACTTCTTGTCGCCGACTCCGCTCGCACGGGCGCGATTTATTTTATGATGAGCGAGGACGACGTCCGGCTTGCCCTCGCGCATTCATGGACAAGTTTCAACACGGACTATAACGGCGTTGCGACGGACGGTCCCCTGAGCGCCGCCAAACCGCACCCGCGCACCTACGGCAGTTACCCGCGCATCCTCGGCAAGTACGTGCGGCAAGAGGGCGTCATGACCATGGAGGAGGCAATTCGGAAGATGACCTCGCTCGCCGCCAACCGCGTGGGACTCAAAGAACGCGGCGTGCTCAAGACCGGCTTCTATGCCGACGTGGTGGTGTTCGACCCTGCGACGGTAATTGACAAAGCGACGTTTGAAGACCCGCACCAGTATTCGGAAGGCATCGAAGTCGTGCTCGTGAACGGTCAACCCGTGTATGAAGGTGGGAAATTTACCGGCAACCTGCCGGGCAAAGTGCTGAGAGGTCCGGGGTATAAGAGGTAAATGTAGTTTGTTGACGACGGTCTCCC
Source organism: Bacteroidota bacterium (assembly GCA_036396395.1). Taxonomy (GTDB): domain Bacteria; phylum Bacteroidota; class Ignavibacteria; order UBA10030; family UBA10030; genus JAKEEG01. The sequence continues at coordinate 8,579 of DASWKY010000185.1, forward strand.
CCAACACATGAAAATAACACGAGCGCCATGTGTGAAATGTGGCGCTCGTGTGTTCAGCATTACATTATGCTTAAATTCAGCGGATTTTGCGGCTTTTGAGCACCCGCGTCCAGTGGACGATCTGTTTTTTCACTTCTTGTGGGGAGGTACTGCCGGCTGATTTCTTTTGTCCGGCGCTATAAGTTGGGATGATGAAGTCGAAGACGTCCGAGTCGAATTTATCCGAGAATGTCTTCAGCGTGTCGAGGTCGAGGTTGCCGAAAAACATCCGGTGCTCGATGCAGTACGACACGATCTTGCCGGTAATGGTGTGCGAGTCGCGGAAGGGGATACCCTTGCGCACGAGATAATCCGCCAGCTCGGTCGCCGTGGCGAAGTCGTTGCTCAACTCTTCTTCCATCTTCTGCACGTTGAAGGTCGTGTGTACCAGCACGTGTGAGAAAATAAACAGGCATTGCCGCGTCGTCTTCACCGCCTCGAAGAGCGGCAGTTTGTCTTCCTGCATATCGCGGTTGTAGGCAAGCGGTAAGCCCTTCATCACGGTGAGCAGGTTCACCAGCGCGCCGTAGACGCGTCCCGTTTTTCCGCGCACCAGTTCCATCATATCCGGATTTTTTTTCTGCGGCATGATACTGCTTCCGGTAGTGTACGCATCGCTGATCTGCGCGAAGCCGAATTCCTTCGACGACCACAGCACCAGCTCTTCCGCAAACCGGCTCAAGTGCATCATGATAATACTGCACGCGGCGATGAATTCGATCAGGTAATCCCGGTCGCTCACCGCGTCGATGCTGTTCTCCACGATGCCGTCGAAGTGCAATTTTTTTGCGACCGATGCGCGGTCGATGGGAAACGACGTGCCGGCGAGCGCCGCGGCGCCGAGCGGCGATTTATTCGCGCGCTTGCGGCAATCCTGCAACCGTTCATAATCACGCTCAATCATAGAGAGATACGCGAGCAAATGGTGCGAGAGCATCACTGGCTGTGCGCGTTGAAGGTGCGTATAGCCGGGCATGAGCGTGCCGAAATAACTTTCGGATTTATACAGGAGCACGCGCTGGAGCTGGAGGATCAGTTTGCTGAGTTCGTGAATAGCATTGCGTAGGAACAGCCGCTCGTCGAGGGCAATCTGGTCGTTACGACTGCGGGCAGTGTGCAGTTTGCCGCCCAGCGCGCCTGTTTTCTGGATGAGCCGCTGTTCGATGGCGAGGTGAACGTCTTCAAAGTCCCCTTCAAGCTTGAACTTCCCCGTCTCGATTTCTTTTTCAATGTTTTTGAGAGCGGTGCGGATTCTGCGGGCTTCCGCCGCCGTCAGGATTTTCGTCGCGGCGAGCATTTCCACGTGAGCAATGCTTCCGGCGATATCCTCGCGGTAGAGTTGTTTATCGAGGTCGATGGACGACGAGAATGTTAAAGCGATTTTCGACAACGGTTCCCGAAATCGCCCGCTCCACAGTGCTTGGTGTGCCATAGTGAGCCAAAAAGTTAATGAAAAATTGTGGAGTCAAGATAGCGAAAAAATGAGCTTAGGGCAATGGAAACGGGAAAAAACAGCAGAACCACATGAGACATGTGGTCCTGCTCTTGCCGCGCTACTTCCTCACTAATCGCTTCTTTTTTGTCAACCCGTTTTTATTCACACGGTAGAAGGTTTTCATCGGCAGGCTGAAAATTTTGATGAAGCCCTCGCTCGCTTTGTGGTCGTAGGTGTCTTCAGCCGTGTAGGTTGCGAGCTTGGTGTCGTACAGCGAGTTGGGCGAAGACCTGCCCGCGATATCGATATTTCCCTTGTAGAGCTTCACTTTGACAATGCCGTTGACAGTCTTCTGCGTCTCGTTGATGAACGCATCCAGCGAAATCCGCAGGGGCGTGAACCAGAGTCCGTTGTAAATCAGGTTGGCGTAGTCGTGCGCGATTTTCGCCTTGTAGTGTGCGACTTCCTTATCGAGCGTGAGCCGCTCCAATTCGCGGTGCGCGAAGTGGAGCGTCAGCGCCGCTGGTGCTTCGTAAATCTCGCGGGATTTGATGCCGACGAGACGGTTCTCAATTAAATCCATACGCCCGACGCCGTTTCGCCCGGCGATATCATTAAGAGCGTGAATGAGCGCGATACCGTCCATTTTCGCGCCGTTGAGCCCGACCGGAACGCCCTCTTTGAATTCGATAGTGATGTACGTCGGCTTATCCGGCGCATCCTTCGGAGCGACGGTGCACTGGTACGCGTCGGCGGGCGGCTCGACCATCGGGTCTTCCAGCACGCCACACTCAATGCTCGTGCCCCAGATATTTTCGTCTATGGAGTACGGGTTTTCCTTCGTCGCGGTGATGGGGATGCCGTG
>DASWKY010000186.1:0-2079 GCA_036396395.1 Bacteroidota bacterium
GATCCGATGTTCGCCCTTCCGCCATTCTCAAGAATCCAGCCATGGCAACCCTTGCGCCGTTATCGGTACAGTACTCGAACTTCGGAATGAACAGACGAAAACCTTCCTTGCGCGCTCGTTCATCAAGCCTTTTTCTCAATTCTGAATTAGCGGCTACACCGCCGGCGACTGCGATATCCTTCACCTTGAATTTCTTCGCGGCCGAGAATGTCTTGTGAATTAACACGTCAACGACCGACGCTTGAAAACTTGCACAGACATCGGAAAGAAATTGTTCGTTTTGTTGCGCGGCGTCAAAGCCGATTTTTCGCAGATAGTACAGTACGGAAGTTTTCAATCCGCTAAAACTAAATTCGAATGAATCATCCGACAAATACGGACGGGGGAAATTCACAAACGCCGGATTTCCTTTTGCGGCAAGCGCATCAACTATAGGTCCGCCGGGGTATCCGATCCCCAGCATCTTTGCGACTTTATCGAATGCCTCGCCGACCGCATCGTCTTTTGTCTCGCCGAGAATTTCGTAGTCGAACGGTTGCTTCACCAATACTAATTGTGTATGCCCGCCCGAGACTGTTAGATTCAGAAACGGGAATACGGGCTTCGGCTCCTCGATGAGGTTAGAGAGAATATGCGCCTCCATGTGATTCACTCCAATAAACGGTATGCGCAATCCCAGTGCGAGCGACTTGCCGAAGCTCAACCCAACGAGAATTGCTCCGATCAGCCCCGGTCCGTACACCGCGGCGACTGCATCCAGCTCATTCTTTGTGACCCTTGCCTTCTTCAACGCTTCTTCAACAATGGGCACAATCAGCTTCTGGTGCGCCCGTGATGCAAGTTCCGGCACCACCCCGCCGTATGTGGAATGAAACAACTGCGAAGTGGTGATATTCGAAAGCAGTGCTCCGTCGCGTACAACTGCCGCAGATGTTTCGTCGCACGATGTTTCAATACCTAAGATAATCATATATGGAGTGGAGACAATACTCGCGTCGTCTCCCTACAAGATGATAACCAAAAAAACGTGGTTCTGCAATGCGGATTTCATGCGAACGGACTGATAAAATCGTCTTGCCTCTCTGTTTTTTTTTTGCTATATTATGTCAGTTTACTTCTGACACTATTAGATTCTTGGAGAGATGTTCGATGGCACGTATGTGTGAAATCTGCGGCAAAAAACCGATGGCTGGCAATCATGTGAGCCACGCTCACAACCGTACCCCGCGGCGTTTTCTGCCGAATTTACAGAAAGTCCGCGTCGTGCTCGAAGGCAGTACCGTCCGGCGCATTCAAGTCTGTACGAACTGCATCAAGTCCGGAAAAATTCGCAAAGCCGCGTAACGCCGACATCGTTGATATGCAGCACCCAAGAATCCCGTTTTTGTAACGGGATTTTTTATTTCCGCCAAAAAACTGTTAGATTGGGTTTCATCACAGCACGAGTGTTCACAAGTCAATTTGCGAGAATCAACACGCAATGAGCTTCATCTTCTCACCCCCGAACCAACTGACCTTACTGAGGGTCGTCCTCACGCCGGTCTTCCTCGCTTTCTTATTTTCCTCCGACGCCGTACTGCGCCAACTTTCGCTCGTGGTGTTCTTTATCGCGCTGTTAACCGACTGGTACGACGGCTGGGTCGCCCGCCGCTGGGGTTATGTGAGCCGATGGGGAAAGTTCCTTGACCCGCTTGCCGATAAAGTCGTTACCTCTGCAACGCTCGTTGCTTTCATTTATCTTGGTTTAGTGCCCGGCTGGACGGTGTGGGTCATCATCGGCAGGGATGTGCTCATCACATTCCTTCGCACATACTCGGAACTCAAAGGCAAAGCCTTCGATACGTCGAAGTTCGCCAAAACAAAAACATTTATGCAGTTCGTTGTTATTTTTTATATCCTCTTCCTGTACGTCGCGCGTGATATTGAATTCTTCAAAGCAAACTATGCGACCGCCATTGAAGTCCTGCTGGATTACACGTTGCTGTATTCATTGATGGTCGTCATCACACTCATTACGCTCTGGACCGGCGTCATGTACGTCATCGATAACTGGAAAACTATCCGGGAGCTTTACTATTT
>DASWKY010000187.1:0-6575 GCA_036396395.1 Bacteroidota bacterium
CGCGACGTTGTGTGTCGCAGGTTGAGCGTTGTTTGCGAAATTCGCCATGGCGAAGGGTTTGCCTTCGGTAAGGTTCTTAACGACACATGAAAAAAACACAGGGTAAAAAAACACAAACCTCGTCGTTCGGCACATCGGGCCGCCGAAGTCACGACGCCTCGGCATTTTACGGAAGCAAACTCTACGAAGGAACCGAGCGCTCAACAACAACTGCGCAAGCGGAACGCGTCATCCCTCCGGAGAATCTGAATCGTATCTATCGCAAAAGCAGTGAACGCATGGAGGAACTGCCCGCGAACAGTGTTCATCTGATGATTACCTCGCCGCCGTATAACGTCTCGAAAGAATACGACGAAGATTTGACGTTGAACGAATACCGCGAACTCTTGCGCCGCGTCATGAGCGAAACCTACCGTGTGTTAGTGAACGGCGGCAGGGCGTGCGTGAACGTCGCCAATGTCGGCAGGAAGCCCTACATCCCTCTCCACGCGTTTCTTGCGCAGGATATGGTGGACATGGGCTTCGCGATGCGCGGCGAAATTATTTGGAACAAAGGCTCAAGTGCAGGACCCTCGACGGCGTGGGGAAGTTGGAAGTCCGCCTCCAACCCAACGCTCCGCGATGTGCACGAATACATTCTTATTTTTTCCAAGGATACGTATTCGCGCAACGGGTCGGCGGGGAAAAGTACCATCACACGCGACGAGTTTCTTGAATTGACGAAAAGCATCTGGACGTTTTCCGCCGAGTCCGCCAGGCGCGTCAACCATCCCGCGCCGTTTCCGGTCGAGTTGCCGCGACGCCTTATTCAATTGTATAGTTTCGAACACGACGTTGTGCTCGACCCGTTCGTAGGGAGCGGTACGACGTGCGTTGCCGCACACGAATGCGGGAGGCGTTATATCGGGTACGAAAAAAACCCATCCTACGCCCGCCGTGCGGAACGAAGGATAGCCGCTTTGCGTTCAAAGAAGTGAAGAATTCTTCATTTGCTTTCCAGTGAGCGGCTTTGTATTTTAAACAATCATGTCTAAAGGAACCGACTGGTTGAAAGGAACGAAACACATTCTCGTCGTTGACGACGAGCCTGCGTGGATTAGCGCAATCACCTTGGTACTGCAAAGCAAAGGATACATGGTGAAATCTGCCTCCAGCGGCTCCGAAGCGTTAATGACACTCAAGCAGTACACACCGGATTTGATTCTTTCCGACGTCCGCATGCCGGATATGAACGGCTTCGATTTCCTTGATTCGCTAAGAAAGAATCCAGCCGTCGCGTCCACTCCCGTGGTATTTCTCTCGGCGATCGACGATTTTCACGCTCGCAAAGTAGCCCGCGAACTCGGAGCTGTCGACTACATTCTTAAACCGGTTGACGAGCAGGATATGCTTTCCGCGCTCGAAAAATATCTTCCTCGATAGTCCTTCCTACTATTTCCCCTTCAGAATGTGACTGTTTGTCACGTACCTTGAGTGTTCTTCGAACGGCGCTTGCAATTTTGCTCCGCAGTAGCTACTTTTCTATCTATCCTCGAAAGAGTAATCGCGTATGGAAATAGGGTTCAGAAAATTCAGGCAGGTGCGCGCAACGCTTGGTCCCGTGGAACAGGCGCAGATCGTCGCGTCGACGGCCGTCGTCGTGGCGATGGTCACGATTATTCTTGTACGGGTGTTCAGCGGTTACTCGCTTGACTGGTGGGATTTTGTCAGCGTGACGACGGTCGGTATTTTCGGATTTCTGATCGTCTATTTTACGCTTAAATATGGCCGCCAGCTTGAAGAACAAAAGCAAGAATTATTGTCCCTCAAGACCTTCGCGGAAGCCGTCAACCGTTCGACGGAAGTCCCTTACCTCCTCCAAAATGCCCTCAAAGAAGTCAGCCACTTGCTTGACGTCGAGTATGGATGGATTTACCATGTGGAAGGCGGACGACTTGTCCTCAAAGCATCCGAGCAAACCGGCGGCGCGGATTTCTATATTATAGAACCAAACACAGATGTCGATGAGCTTTCGACCGAGTGGGTTCGCACCACCCGTATTCAAATACGGCCGAGACGAAGCAAGCGCGCTACATTGGAACAATGGCGGCACCCGGACATCGCCGCGTGGGCGTCTGTCCCGATCTTGATGAAGGATGCTTTTCAGGGTATCATTATTGTCGCGAGTACGTCCCGCAATGCGTTTGATAAGAAACAACTCGATTTGATGTCTGCGTTCGCGAACCAGATCGGCGTTGCGTTGGAAAACGTCGGCTTAATTGACCGCCTCCGCCAGTCGGAAGAGCAGTACATGGACCTATTTGAACATTCACCGGATATGTATCACATTGTTAACAGCGAAGGCATTATCGTCAGCTGTAACCAGACGGAAGCGAACCGTTTGGGATACCGCAAGGAAGAGCTTGTCGGTAAATCTATTCTCAACATATATCCCCTCGCATATCATCAGACCGCGCGCGAATTGTTGAAAACGATCTTTGAAAATAATCAGGAAATCAAAGGATTGGAAGAGCAGATGGTTACAAAATCAGGCGAGTTGATTGATGTCAGCGTCAACACGTCGATTATCCTCGATGAGAACGGCAAGCCGGTGTTGACCCGCGCGGTGGCACGCGATATTACGGAGAAGAAACAGCTCGAAGAGAAAATTTTCCACGCACAAAGAATCGACAGTATCGGCAATCTCGCCGGAGGCGTCGCGCATGACTTTAATAATATTCTCACGTCGATTCTCGGCTCCACGGCGATCATGAAGCGAAAACTCAAGCGCAATGATACGTGGTTCCGGTTTGTAGATATCATCGAAACGGCGGCGAAACGCGGCGCGGGATTGACGCGCCAACTGTTGACGTTTGCGCGCAAGAGCAACGTCCAATACCGTCCGATCGTGGTGAATGATATCGTGCGCGAGACCCTGCAGTTGTTCGAGCGCAGTATTGACAAGACGATCACTATCGAAGAATACCTGCCCCAGGAGATTTGTATCATCAACGGCGACGATGGGCAGATTCAGCAGGCGATGTTGAATTTGCTCATTAATGCGCGCGACGCAATGGAAGACGGTGGAGCGATCACCGTCTCGTGCGACATTATCGATTTTGACCGCCAGCCGCAGAAAAATCTTGGCGAATCGAAATCCGGAAAATACGTTTCCATCGCCATCGTCGACACAGGCGTGGGCATGGACCGGTCAACCCAACAACGAATTTTTGAGCCTTTCTTCACAACCAAAGACCAGGGGAAAGGTACCGGCTTAGGGCTTTCTGTCGTGTACGGCGTTGTCAATTCGCATAACGGCTTTATTACCGTGCATAGCGAGCAGGGCCAAGGGTCGGAGTTCGTGCTGTACTTTCCGTTGCTGACGGATTTGGAAAGTATTAAACGCGCGACCAAACAACCCCGTTTGTTGCACGGAAAAGAAAATGTTCTCGTTGTAGACGACGAGGGACCCGTGAGTGAGGTCATTAGCGGCATGTTGAAGAACCTCGGCTACAAAGTCACGGTGGTGAACAGCGGACAACAAGCACTGACGCTCTTCCGTAAGAGGAAGAGATTCGACGTCGTTGTGCTCGACATCAACATGCCGGAAATGAGCGGGAAGGAGACATTCCAGAAAATAAAAGAGATCAACCCGGACACCCGTGTCATTATCTCCACCGGCTACGGCACGAAGAGCATAGAATCCATGCCGTTACGTGAAGCGGTTGATGGATTCCTTGAGAAGCCGTACCAGCTCGAAGAGCTTTCCAAGACTATGCGTGCCGTACTGGAGAAGAAAGAAAACTAAACCTCAAACACACTCTGCGTTTGCAACTCGAAGAAATAATTGCTACCATGCTTGTGCCCGTGTGACGTTCATCCCCGTTCTTCCTCGCGGTAAGAAATATTATGAAAGCCTTACTCCTCTTCGGCGAAACCCTCAAAAAGAATCGCCAAGAAAAACAGATATCCCTGGCACAAGTGTCCGCATCGACGCGCATCAACGAGCGTTTTCTTGAAGCGATTGAAGCGGGAGACCTGTCCGTACTGCCCCAGCCGTACATCCGTTCGTTCATCCGCGAATATGCCGTAGCGACAGAATTACTTCCCGACGAAGTGCTCCGGGCTTATGATACCGCTGTTCAAGTATCAACACCCGTTCCGCCTCCGGATGAGCAAAAGCCGCAACATGCGTCTGCACTGCTCACCGAACAACAGCAAGCGAAACTCGTTTCATTGTTACGCCGCCTTAGCATGCCCTTTGCCGGTTTGTTTGTCGTTCTTGCTGTGGTGATGTTCCTGGCGGGTTCCGGTTCAACCGGTACAAAAAAAGCCGATGCTCCAGCCGAAGTGTCCTTTGACCGTGTGGTGAAGGAATCGGAAGCGGCGCTTGTCAAAACTCAACCAGCCGTAAACCGGGCGAGTACTTCGAATATTGCCGCGACGGCTGACAGCCTGTTCCTTGAGATGACCACGAATGATTCATTATGGATTGTTGTCGTGATTGATCGAGATCGTTCGGAAGAGTATCTCTTTCCGCCGAAATTCCACCGCCGGTGGATCGCAAAGGAACAATTTTCCGTGACGATGGGCAACGCGGGCAGTGCGACATTCCGTTTGAACGGAAAAGAACTCGGCATGCTCGGCAAACCCGGCGCCGTCGTCCGTAACGCCGTTATAAACGAAGATACCGCTCCAAACTTGTAACTCCCTTTTTTATCTCAGCTTGTATGGCGTCACAGAAAGTCTCCCCGGCGATTCAGAAACGCGTTGAAACGCTCCGCGAAAAACTTCGTGAGCACGACTACCGCTACTATGTTCTCGCCCGTCCGTCGATTTCTGACCGGCAGTATGACGCGTTAATGCGGGAACTACTCGACCTCGAGCAAGCCAACCCAAGCCTCGCCGCGCCCGATTCACCGACCCAGCGCGTCGGCGGAGAGCCGACGAAAGAATTCCCAACCGTGACGCATGGCGCCGCCATGCTAAGCCTTTCCAACACGTATAATGAAGAAGAAGTGCTGGAGTTCGACCGCCGCGTCAAGTCCCTGCTCGGCAAAGAACCCTATCGTTATATATGTGAATTGAAATTCGACGGCGTCGCCGTAAGCCTGGTCTATGAAAACAACATCCTCGTACGCGGCGCAACCCGCGGAGACGGAACGCAGGGCGACGATATTACTCAAAATCTAAAAACAATCCGCTCCATCCCGCTACGGCTCGTAAAAAGCAGAAAGGGATTGGAAGACATCGAAGTGCGCGGTGAAGTGTTCATGGAGCGCGGAGAATTTCAGAAAATGAATGAAGAGCGCGAATTGGCTGGAGAGAAGGTCTTCATCAATCCTCGTAACTCTTCTGCCGGAACGCTGAAACTACAGGATTCGAAAATCGTAGCCCAAAGGCCGTTGAAATTTTACAGCTACTACCTTCGCCCGGAAAAAGTCAAACTGACGAGCCACTACGAAAACCTGAAATTGTTGAAAGAATTCGGTTTCCCCGTCAACGAGCACGCCCGGCTCTGTAACAACATTAATGAGGTGGTCGAATACTGGAAGGAATGGGAGGAGCGCCGGGACGACTTGCCATATGACATTGACGGAGTGGTCGTGAAAGTGGATTCGTTGCGCCAGCAGGACAGGATGGGCGCAACGGCAAAAAGCCCGCGTTGGGCGATAGCTTTCAAATTTACTGCCCGCAAGAAGGAAACGGTGCTGAAGGACATCGTTGTGCAGGTCGGGAGAGTGGGGACGATTACGCCTGTTGCCGAACTGGAGCCGGTATTCGTGGGTGGCTCGACAGTTTCCCGCGCAACGCTCCACAACGAAGATTATATTAAAGAATTAGACATCCGCATTGGCGATACAGTTGTGGTCGAAAAGGGCGGAGACGTCATTCCGAAGGTCAGCGCTGTCGTCACGGCGAAGCGAAAATCCGGCACGAAGCCGTTCCGGATGCCGCGCACGTGTCCGGAGTGCGGCTCAAAGCTCTCCCGTCCGGAAGACGAGGCAAATTACTACTGCAATAATACAGAATGCCCCGCGCAAGTGAAAGCGCGCATCGAGCATTTTGCCCACCGTGCCGCTATGGATATCGAAGGATTGGGTGAGGCGGTCGTAGAACAACTCGTTGCTCTGAAATTTGTGCGAAATTATGCCGACCTCTATGATTTGTACAAAAAGAAAAGTAAGTTGGAAACACTTGAGCGCTGGGGCGAGAAGAGTGTGCAGAATCTTCTCGACGGCATCGAGGAAAGCAAGAAGAAACCGTTTGCGCGCGTCTTGTTCGCGATCGGCATACGGCATGTCGGAGCGGGCGTCGCACAGTTGTTCGTGAAGCATTTTCCTTCGATAGATACATTGATGAACGCGTCGAAGGAAGAATTAGAAAACATTCAGGGCGTGGGTCCACAGATCGCGGAGAGCGTTGCGGAGTTTTTTGATGATAGACACAACCGCGCGAGCGTCGAACGACTCCGGAAAGCCGGATTACAGACGGAAGAAAAAATCTCCAAGGCGGCAAAATCCTCGCCTGCGTTCGGTAAGACATTTGTCCTGACCGGTGGGCTGGAGACGATGACGCGCGAAGAAGCAAAAGAG
>DASWKY010000188.1:0-2672 GCA_036396395.1 Bacteroidota bacterium
TCACTTCTTTCGAGTGCTGTTTGTAGCGTTTCGAGCGAACGCGGTCAATTGCCTTATTGCGGCAAAGGGCCGCAATCCATGAATACACCGAGCCGCGCTCTTTCGCGTAGAGATTCGATTTGCTCCATATCTGCACGAAGACTTCCTGCAGGATATCTTCCGCTTCTTCCGACATGGAAACAATCCGCACCGCCATTGTGTACAACAGCGATGCATAACGGTCGTACAGCGCGGCGAGCGCCCGCTCGTCCCGGCGCTGGATGCGGCTCAGCAGGTCAAGGTCTTGCTTGTTGCGCTCGGTCTGCTCGACCCATACGACTTGTCCCAATGGGACAAGTCCCATTGGGACGAGCCCCAAAGGGGCATACGCCGGTACAATCGGGAAGGCTAACAATGAAGCTCCTCTCTATGGAATACGAAGGAAGTGTCTATCCGGTTTGATATGTGAGAACGGGGTATCAACGGCGTCAAGAATGTGCAAAATCTAAGGACAAGTGAAAGAAAAAGCAAGTAGACAGCCGCGCAGACCTGCGAGGTTTTATCCTGCCCGCGTGCTGTGAAACCTCGCAGGTCTATTTGATTACAAGGCAAATCTTCGTTAATTCACTCACAACGCAAAACTCTCCATGAAGGACACAACGGTAAAAAATCTTGTCCTTCGTGTCCTTTGTGAACTTCGTGGATAAAGCTTTGATTGTAACACTCGAACATATCCGACAATTTCTTACACAGCACACGCCGAGGGAGTTATACGCTCCCGGCTTAACACGTGCGGCGGTGCTCATTCCGTTGTTTCTCAAGAATGGCGCGCTGCACGTGCTCTTCACGAGACGCACGGAGTCCGTCGAGCACCACAAGGGGCAGATTTCCTTTCCCGGCGGCGCGGCGGATCCGGGCGATGCCGACGCCATTGCGACGGCATTGCGCGAGACCGAGGAGGAAATAGGACTGGCGAGGGCAAACTTTGAAGTGTTAGGCGTGCTCGACGACTACGCAACACCCTCCGGTTACAGTATAACGCCAGTCGTGGGATTCGTGCAGACCATTCCGAATTTTACGCCCAGCTCGCACGAGGTCGCAGAAGTGTTCGATGTGCCGCTCGATTTTTTTCTCGACAAGAACAACGAGCGCATCGTCAACGTTATACGGATGAAGAAAATGCGGGAGGTGTATTTTTTCAATTACGGTGAGTATGAAATCTGGGGCGTTACCGCCGCGATTCTGAGGGCGTTCTTGGGGGCGATGAAGGCTTCACTTGGTAAATAATCCCAGCACCTCCGCCACCTCGTTCACATCTTTTACGTTGTAGCGGGCATGAGTGTTGATGACGCCGACGCGGAGAGAGTATGCCTCCTCCGGTAACGCGGCGAACATATCCTCGTCCGTCCAATCGTCGCCGATGGCGAGAATGAAATCGGCTGGGTCTTTCAAAAGCCAGTGCCGCGCGGCGATGCCTTTGTTTACCGCCGCTGGGCGAATCTCGACCACTTTATTCCCTCTCAGCACCTGCACATCGTTGTTGGCGGCGAAGTTCAACAAACGGTCGGTCAGCTCGGCGGCGAGTAGTTGCGCCTGGTCGGGGTCTGCCATCCGGTAATGCCACACCAGCGAATGCTCTTTTTCTTCCACCAGCGCGCCGGGCAGACGGTCGGCATATTGTTCTATGATAGGAAACAACTGCGCCTTCCAGTCCGTGTTTCCCGTGCCGAGGGATTCCCACTCCCCCCCTTTTTCTTTCCGCCAAATGCCGTGTTCAGCCACCAGCCCGACCGGAATATCATCCAACCACGAGGCGAGTGTTTTTCTGTCCCTACCACTAATGATGACGACTGTATTTTTTTCATCGCTCGCAAGCTTCTTCAGCAAGTCCAGAGTATTCTGCGAAGGCGCGGCGAGGTCTGGGCGACGCACAAGCGGCGTTAATGTGCCGTCGTAGTCGAGGAACATCAGCCGCCTGCCCGCTTTCGTATAAGCCTCCTGCATTGAGGCGAGAGCCGACTCGTCGAGCAGTTTTGCATTCAGGCGTTCCTGAATTTCCTTCGTGGCGGTTAACCCGGAGAGAAAATCGCTTGCCCAGCGCACCACATCGTAGCGGCGGAGCCGGTCTTGCATGATGGTATTGCGCCGCACCTGTTCGGCGGCGGGCATCGCCAGCGCCTCGTTGAGCGCATCGGCAATGTCGCTGCGGTCGTTCGGGTTGATGATAATCGCTTCGCCAAGCTCCTTTGCGGCGCCCGCCATCTCGCTCAGGATCAACACGCCCGTGCCTTCGGTGCGGCACGCGATGTATTCTTTCGCGATGAGGTTCATGCCGTCGCGCAATGGCGTCACCAGGGCAACATCCGCAATATTATAGAGCGCGACGAGTGAGTGCAATGATAGAGACTTGTATTGGTAGATGACGGGCGTCCAGCCGATGGAACCGAATTTTCCGTTAATTCTACCCACCGCCTCTTCCACCTGATTTTTCATCTGCTCATATTCGTTCACGCCAATGCGCGACGGCACCACAACCATAGTCAGCACCACCTTACCGCGCAAGTCCGGGTACAGTTCCAACAACGCCTCGTAGCCGAGCAGGCGGTGGAGGATGCCCTTGGAGTAATCAACCGGTCAACGGAAAGAATAATTTTTGCATCGCCCAACGCCTTGCGCAGTTCTTGTTTCTCCGT
>DASWKY010000189.1:0-4155 GCA_036396395.1 Bacteroidota bacterium
GTAAGCTGTCCCCCTCCTCCACGAGGAGGGGATAAAGGGGTGGTGTTCAGCACTCTTACGCGAGAACCGCATTTCAAATGCGGTTCTTGCGTTTTATACCACTGCGCCCTCAAGCGCTTCAAAAATTCCCTTCTGCGTATCCATTCTCGCTTTCACCCCGAACGGTATCGTGAGTTTCTTGGGGATATGTCCGTACTGCACGTTGGAGATCACCGGCACGCGGAGGCGTTCCGCATACTGCGCGAGGACCTGCTCTGCGGTAAAATGCGGCTGTGCCGGGTCCTTCGGAACGCAATCCGTAAACTTGCCGAATGCGAGTCCGGAGATATTCTTGAGAACGCCCGCGTTCAGCAACTGCATCAGCATCCGGTCGATGCGGTGCGGGGCTTCGTCGGTATCTTCCAACACTAGCAGGCATTGTTTGAAATTCGGGGCGTAGGGCGTACCGAGCAGACTCATTACAAGCGCGAGATTCCCGCCGAGCAGTCGCCCAACCGCTTTGCCTTCTCGCAACATCTGCACAGGCTCATCAGCTGGATTCGGCAGGACGCCGATTTTTTTCGGCGAGGTCACGACGCGCCAGAAATGTTCCTCCGTGTACGGGTCAATGCCGCTGAACATCTCCACGCCCGCCATGGGACCGGAGAATGTCACCAGCCCCGTTTTCTTAAAAAGCGCGAGCTGAAGCGCGGTGAGGTCGCTGTACCCGACGAGAATTTTCGGGTTGCGCTTCGCGGCGCGGTAATCCACAAGCGGAAGCAAGCGTGGCGTGCCGTAGCCGCCGCGCACGGCAATAATCGCTTTCACCGCGCGGTCGTTCAGCATGGCGTTCAGGTCAGCCGCGCGCTCTTCGTCAGTGCCCGCAAGATAGCCGTTCACGCGCGCGGCGTGCTTGCCAACCTTGACTCGGTAGCCCAACGATTCGAGATAGCGGACGCCCTTCTCGATTTTCTCCGGCGAACTCGGTGCGCTCGCTGGAGAAATAACGCCGATGAGGTCGTTTTTTCTTAGGCGGGGCGGTTTCAGGATGGTTGGCATAGGTACCGTGCAAAATACAAAGATTGTTCCAATTCCCAAATGCCATTTTGACTTTTATTTAACTATTTGCTATTCTTTTCCAATCTCCTGCGTCGCTTCCCTACCCGCCACACGCAAGGACTGCCGAGTATTCTCGTCATAACCGTACTGTATCCATTCTCACAGGAGTTTCTATGAAACGCTTTTTGAAGTTCCGCGTGCTCTTCGCCGCTGTTACTGCGCTTGCCGGTCTTGCCCCGTTGGGGCTATCGAGCACCGGCGCGCAGGAAACGCGCATCACCGTCCCCTACACGCGCTTTACGTTGCCGAACGGGTTAACGGTTATTCTCCATGAAGACCACACTATCCCCACAGTAAGTGTCAACGTGTGGTATCATGTCGGGTCGGGCAGTGAGAAACCCGGTCGCACGGGCTTTGCGCATCTGTTCGAGCACATCATGTTCGAAGGTTCCGGCAATGTGCCCGAAGGAAAATTCGACCAGTGGCTCGAAGCCGCGGGCGGCGACAACAACGGCTCGACGTCGGTTGACCGGACAAACTATTACGAAAACATTCCCAGCAACGCCGTGGAACTGGCGCTCTTTTTGGAATCCGACCGCATGGCGTACTTGCTGAATGCCATGTCCCCGGAAAAAGTGGACGGGCAACGCGATGTCGTGAAGAACGAACGGCGTCAACGCGTAGACAACCAGCCGTACGGGATGACGTTCATCATCGTCAACGAAAATCTCTACCCGCCCGACCACCCGTATCACTGGCCCACCATCGGCTATATGGAAGACCTCTCGGCGGCAAGTTATGAAGACGTGGTCAACTTCTTCAAGCAATATTACGGTCCCAACAACGCCAGCCTTTCGATTGCGGGCGACATCGACCCTGTAAAAACGAAAGCGCTCGTCGAAAAATGGTTCGGCGAAGTTCCGGCGGGACCGGTTGTTCCCCCGATGAACCCGGCGGCTGTTTCGATGACGGAAGAAAAGCGTTTAACGTATGAAGACCGCGTGCAACTTCCGCGTGTATATATGACGTGGCACTCGCCCGCATTCTACTCACCGGGCGACGCGGAACTGGACGTCCTTTCGAACGTCCTTACGGGCGGAAAAAATTCTCGTCTCTACAAACGTCTCGTATACGATTTGCAGATCGCTCAGGATGTTTTTTCGTTTCAAGCTTCAAGCGCGTTAGGTTCGACATTCTGGGTTGGCGCGACCGCGCGGGCAGGACACACACTGGCGGAAATTGAAAAGGTCATTCAGGAAGAACTCGACAAAGTACAAACCGAACCTCCAACACTGCGCGAAGTACAACGGGCGGTGAACCAATTCGAAGCGGGCTTTTTGGACAGGCTTGAAGGCGTCGGCGGAAAAGCCGACCAGTTGAACGCCTATTATTTCTTTGCAGGTAACCCGGATTATTTCAACGAAGACCTTGCTCGCTACAAAGCGTTAGACCCCGCGGATGTGGGAGCGGCGGCGCAAACGTTCCTCACAAAAGGACGCGTCGTGCTGAGCGTTGTGCCGCAAGGGAAACAGGAACTTGCCGCCTCTAACAGCAAATTGATTGAAGTGAAACGAGAAGATACGAAGGGAGGGAATGCGCAATGAACATCAGAATGAAGAAGACAGAAAACAGAAGACAGATTGCAGAGTTCAGCCTGCAGAAAAAAATGTATAGAACATGCTTGAACATCCTTGCCGTAGGGTTGGCGATGCTCGCCGCTTTTCCGGCGTATGCGCAACAACCGGACCGCAGTAAGCCGCCTGCGCTTGGTCCCGCGCCGTCGCTGAAACTTCCTTCAGTCCAGCGGTTAAAGCTCGCAAACGGGATTCCCGTCGTGCTGATGGAAAAACACGATGTGCCGCTGGTGCAAATCAACCTTATTATTAATTCCGGGACAGGAACGGACCCCGCGGGCAAGTCGGGTCTGGCAAGCCTCACCGCCGATATGCTGGATGAGGGAGCGGGAACGCGCAACGCCCTGGAGCTTGCGGACGCAATCGATTTCCTCGGCGCTAATATCAATTCCGGTTCCGGCATCCATACAACGGTCGTTACACTCCATACGCCGCTGAACAAGCTCGAGCAGGCGCTCCCGCTCATGGCGGATATCGCGATACGTCCGACATTTCCAGCCGATGACCTCGCCCGCAAACAGAAGGAATTGCTGACGATGCTTATGCAGTGGCATGACCGGCCCGGTACTATAGCCAATGTGTTGTTCAACAAAACCCTGTTCGGCAACGAACATCCGTACGGCGCTGTTGCGGCGGGTAACGAGCAGAGCATCCGCTCATTCAATCAGAACGACCTCAAGCAATTCCATGCGGCGCACTTTCACGCCGGGAATGCGACGCTGGTCGTAGTAGGCGATGTGGCGCCCAACACCATGCTGGCAAAGTTAGACGCGGCGTTCGGCGCGTGGCAGGCGAAATCCGTAACCAAACAGACTTGGCCCTCCGCCACACAGGTGCAAGACCGCCGCATTTATCTGGTGGATAAACCGGGGGCGGCACAAACGGAAGTCCGCATCGGGCGCATCGGGGTCGAGAGGGCTTCGCCGGATTACTTTCCGCTCCTCGTGATGAACACCATCCTCGGCGGCTCGTTCAGTTCACGGCTTAATCAAAATTTGCGCGAAGAACACGGTTACAGCTACGGCGCCAGTTCGCGATTTAATTTTCTCCCTATGCCCGGTTCCTTCTTGACGGGCGCGGCAGTGCAGACAGCCGTTACCGATAAATCATTGGTTGAATTTATGAACGAGCTGAACGGCATTCTCAAACCGGTTACGGACGACGAACTGACGCGCGCGAAAAATTATCTCGCCCTCGGATACCCGGAAGGCTTCCAGTCCGTCGGGCAGATTGCCGGACAGTTGGGCGACCTCGTGATTTATAGTTTACGGGATGACTATTTCAATATGTACATTCAACGCGTGCTCGCCGTGACAAAAGCGGACGTTGAACGCGTCGCAAAAAAATATCTCGACCCGGAAAAACTTGCGATCGTCCTCGTCGGCGACCGCTCGGTTATCGAGCAAGGCGTGCGAGCCTTAAACCTCGGACAGATGAATCTGCTGTCCATCGAGGATGTGCTCGGTAAAGTGCCGACGGTTGC
>DASWKY010000190.1:0-4313 GCA_036396395.1 Bacteroidota bacterium
GGACGTTTATCTTGTTTAATTTTTCAACGATGCGTTCCGCGCGTTTCAATCGCTCGCGGCGGAAGAACGTCAAATACTCGAGGAGTTGAGGATTCTTGTGGTCAAACAGGTAGGCGAGGAGATGAATATCCTTTTCCCCGAGCGTCACGCTCAGCTCGAGCCCAGACAGCAGCTCCACTCCGATGGCATTACCAATCTCCACCGCTTCATCGAGCGCCGCCACGTTGTCGTGGTCGGTGATCGCGATCGTCGTTAAGCCAGCTTCATGGGCTTTGCGGACGAGTTCTTCGGGTGTGAGTGTGCCGTCAGAGTGGGTCGTATGTAGATGTAAATCTGCGCGCCCGGCGCCGGATGAATCGCCTGAATTCCCGCGTTCCACCGTCTTGCCGGACTCCTCCTTCACTTCCATACGTTATCCGTAGTTGGGAAGTCTTTCGGGTCACCGAATGGGTTGTTCTCCGATACGGTTACACATATTTCTTTCGAAAGGCTTCGTAATCGTTTATAGTGAGTTTATTTCCTTTGACCGTAACAAGGCCCTCTTTGATAAACTTATGAATCATGCGCGAGACCGTCTCTCGCGACGTGCCGGCCATGTTCGCCATATCCTGTTGCAACGGGAGGTCTTCCACCTCCACCTTCCCTTTGCGGAACATCCCGAGGTCGTCCGCAAGCATGAGCAGAACGTTGGCGACACGTCCCGCCGCATCTTTCAATGAGAGACTCTTGATTTGCGTATCGGCTTTGCGTAACCGCATCGCCAGTTCGCCCAACAGCGAGATGGCAACCTGCGGGTATGCTTGAATGAGGTCGAGAAAATCGCGGCGGTGGATCATGAACAACTCTGTCTTTATTGTCGCCACGACGCTTGCCGAGCGCGTCATGCCGTCCAACAAAGACATCTCGCCGAAGAATTCTCCGGGACCGAAAATAGAAAGAATGACCTCGCGCCCGTCCTCGTCCATCCTCACCACCTTGACCTTGCCGGTGATGATCACAAAAAGAGCGGCACCCATCTCCTCTTCCAACACCACGATACTGCCCTTCTTGTATTTTTTCCGGACGCCGAGCCTGGCAACTTTTTTCAGCTCTTGCTCGTCAATGTCGGAAAAAATCGGAACGTTGCGCAGGAAGCTCACTTCTTCCGCCATGTGTTGTGAATATGTTGGTTGTGCCACTGGTTCAATTCACGAATGATGCAATTAACTGTACTGCAATATATCCGCCCGTGTGATGAAAGTCAAGAGCAGTGTGACGAATGCACAAAAGCAGATTTTTGGCGAAAAAGGCGGGGAATTTCCGTGTATATAACGTGAGAAACAATATCGCGCAGACATCTACTTCAGTAATACCATCGTTTTGCGGACAACACTACCACGGCCTTCCATCTCTTTCGCCTCAATCTGGTAAACATACAGCCCACTGGATTCACGAGTGGCATCCCAGACAGATTGATGATGCCCGGCAGACTGTTCGGCACTGACGAGCGTCGCGACTTCTTGCCCTAGCAAATTAAAGATTTTTAGCGTGACGCGTGAAGCGGTCGGTAGTTGATATGTGATGGTGGTAGAGGGATTAAACGGATTTGGAAAATTTTGGAATAACTCAAACGTCTCCGGTGCGGCGACAACTATGCGGATGTCTTTCATCCAGGATTGTCCCGTTGAATTGGTGATGGCAAACGTGATCATTTGCCCAGCGCCTACGGGAGCGGATTTATCAACCGAGAATGAGAACATAGCTGATTGTTCTTCTCCGGTTGCGATGGAGTTGATGCTCTGCTCACGCGAGATGAACTTCAGCCAGTCGGGAGCGCTCTGCACACGCACGGTGACATCCGTCGCTTCGATGCTCGCTGTATTGGCGACCGCAAGCTCGACGGCATTGCCTTCGGAGGCAAACGCAAGGCGATGCGTGGTTTGGGCTTTGACAAAATGTGTAATGAGTAAAAGCGTTATGAGAATACTCGTCCGTTTCATTTTTTTTCTCCCATTTTCTACTTAAAAGAACAACTGCCCACGAAAAACACGGAATACACGAAAAATTCTTTTTTTCTCTTTTTTTTCTCCCCTGCTCCCCATCACTTTCTACGCTTTCTGTCATCTGCCTTCTATCATCTGCAATCTATATTCTGACCTCTGACTTCTGACTCCTGACCTCTATCTTCTAATCCTCACCCCGATTCCTACATCTACATCCTTGCCGATAAACTGGCCACGCGCTTCGCTGTTCTGGCGTATCCACAATGTACCGTTGGGAGCGTAGAAGCTCGCCCAGACCGTATTGCTAATGCCGATTTTGCAAGCTTTGGGTGTCGCGCCAAGATTACCGTTACTACCGTTCATACCTCCGACGTAGAACATAATCTGGTCAGCCGTGATCGTAGTCGTATCTTGCGGGCCGATGTAACTACCCTGACCGCTATCGAATTTCCCCGCTATCCGTACTTCCGAGGGCGCTTGGAAAATAATCTGTACGTCGTCCCCGCTGTTCCACGAGTTAAAATGATATACGCCGCCCGTAAACGTGACGACGCCGTTCTTGTTCACATCGAACGTATTGTAACTGCCCGGCTCGAGTGACATCGAGCCGTTCTGCGGCACTTGGATATTCTGCGTGCCGGGAGTGGCGGACTTAAACTCCGGTAACGTTGCCAACGGCAATGAGAGCGGCGTATGCTGTGTGCCGGTGACGGTGCCGTTGCTCGTTAGCGTATTGTAATGTACGCTCCCGTTCACGGTTGCGCCGGATTTCAGGTTGATGCGGTTTGCCTTAACGTCATATCCGGCGGCAGTAGTTACGCCAATGCCGACAGAGAGTTCTACGTCTGAGTCCTGAAACGGCGCGGAGCCGGCTTCGTTCACGCCAATATCTCCCGATTGCACCTGCGAGTTTTGCTCGAGATACAAACTGTGCGTGGCAAAGAGGGAGTAGGTCGAGACCTCAGCCTGCGCAGGGAGTTGACTCAGCAAGTATTCAGTATTGAAGCGAAGGAGCGCATACGCTTCGCTCGTGAGCGTGCTTGAGCTATCGACGTTGACGTCGCTCAATACTTGTTGCAATGTTGCGCGAGCGGCGTTGATGTTGTTCTGCTGTATGTTCGACTTGGCTGAGGTAAAGTAACTTGTATATTTATCCGCCGTTGCCTGTGTTGTGATCCACTCCAGTGAGCGTGATTGTGTGGTGTAGGAGAGCAGGGTGTCAAGGAAAGAGGTTGAGTTAAACGTACCAATTGGTACCAAAGGGGCTATAGTTGTACTTTGAACATCTATTTCATACCATGGTTTGAAAATATCACTATCAGTAAAACCAATTGTATGTAAGCTATCTAACGCTTCTTCCGAGATAGGCTTTTTCCATCCCTCAGCCCAAAATCTTTTTATCGAGGGTAAACCACCTGACTCAAACTGAAATTCGATCGTTTGCCCAGGACTAATTGAACTAGGTGCGGGAAGATACAAATCGTCAACACTTGTAGTTGTGTCACCAACCATCCAAATAACCCGACCTAAAACAGTCGGGTCGTTTGGCATCGCAGTAGTTTTGTCTAGCCAACCCTCCCAATTCGACAAACTAAGGTTTGTAAAATTTTCTATCGTTCCACCATTTTCACGCAACACATCTCCTACTTCAATTGTTATTCCTTCTACAGGTTGAGGACTGTCGTTTTCATTATGAATTGAATATCTATACTTAAAGTTAGAATCAGTATTACTAACAACCGCAGTGAACTGAATATTTAGGAAGCTCTTATACCAAGGCATCTGTTGAGCAACAGTATTAGTGGACAGAGCCAACAAACATGTAAACGCTGTAATTAGTTTCTTTCTCATTTTCTTGACTCCCTTTATTTACTCGAATCGAAAGTGTGGATATCTTGTTGATCCCCGGGTAAGTTGACCTTCATCAATGAACGTCCACCCCCTTGATTCAAAGATGTTGATAAGTTGTCTCAGTCTATTCAAATTCTCAATGTCTACATCAAGGCCTAATCTATGCGAACAATGTCCAAATGATTTACATTGCGAATCAATATCTCTGACCCACCCACCAAATATATCAAAACCACCTCCACCTTTTAAGCTAATATCATTAATCAGCATTTTCTCACTATTCGTATTCCACCTCGCATTCAAGAATGCTTCCGCTGCTTGGTTCAAAGAATCTTTTGCCACTGAGTCAATCCAATGGTTATCGGCATGCTCATCTGTTTCCCCTCTTAACGCATAATTAGGGCTTGCCTCTAATAGTATTAGACCGTCCACTTTTACCGTTAGCGTCGCATCCGGCGTTTGAGATGATTGTGCTGAACT
>DASWKY010000191.1:0-7719 GCA_036396395.1 Bacteroidota bacterium
GGGCGACCCGACACTGCGGCTTGCCATCCCGCGTACTCCCACGACGCTCGATAACATTGCAGGCAAGCCCACTACGGATACCGTGCTGATTCCAACGCTCGGCAAAACCGCGGTCAACGGAAGAATTTTACAGCCGGATAGCACCGTATGGACAGGATTTACAGGCAGGGCGCTTCTTGAAGTGTTCGACACCAAGCGCAAGGTCGCAGTTCCGGAGTGGGGTAATTTTACATTTGAGAAAAACGGCAGTTTGTTGTATCGCGGCGAAGTCTCAGTCACGGACGGCGTATATCAGGCAGAGTTTCCCGTTCCGAAAGACGTTTCCTACAACCCCGGCAACGCACGCATCTCCGTCTACGCGTCGGGGAACGGCACGGACGGTGTCGGCTACACGGAGAACGTGAGAATTGAAGGCACGGACACCACCGCGGTGGCGGATACCACCGGACCGCAGTTGCGCGTATTTCTCGATTCCGAATCGTTCCGTCCCGGCGACGTCGTCAAGCCGGACGCGACATTGTTCATCGAACTCTTCGACGAAAGCGGCATCAACACGTCCACAGCGGGCGTGGGCCACCGGCTGGAGGCGGCGCTGAGTTCTCAGCAACAGCCGATTGACCTGACGGAATTTTACCGCGGGGATTTAGACACCTTCCAAAGCGGCGTCGTGGTCTATCCCTTTTCGGGATTGCAGGAAGGGCGGCATACGTTAACATTGCGGGCGTGGGACATCCACAATAATTCAGCGAGGCTCGACACGTACTTTGACGTCCGCGTCGCGTCCGACGCGGCTGTGTTCAATGTGTTGAATTTCCCGAATCCGTTTTCCAGCACGACGATGTTCACGTTTCAGCGCAATTCGTTCGAGCCGGTGGACGTCGAAATCAAAATCTACACGGTCGCAGGGCGGCTCATCGAGAGTATCGCCGTCCCGTCGGTCGCCGACCGGTTTGTGCAGATCCCCTGGAGCGGCAGAGACCGGGACGGCAACGAAGTGGCGAACGGCGTGTATTTCTACAAGGTGATTACCCGTTCGTTCGACCGCTCGCAGTCGTCCGAGACGCTCGGCAAACTCTCTGTTTTAAGATAATTTAGCAAGGAGAAACGCATTTTCGAAATTGGTATTACTGCCCGTGTTGAATCTTTAACGAAAATCGGCTATCTTAATAACACCCGAATGGTGGGCGGCAGTCGTCGGGTTCAATATTTCTTTTGGAGGAAGATTGTATGCTGAAACAATTCATGGTGACCGCCTCGAAAAAATCATTCGCAGTCGGAATCGTACTGCTGATGTACGCCGGGACGACATTCGCACAGGTCACAACGACCGCAGTGCCGTTTCTGCTTATTGCGCCGAACTCACGCGCCAGCGGTATGGGCGAAGCGGGCGTTGCCCTCGCCGATGACGGATGGGCGTTGTACTGGAACCCCGCGGGCTTGGCGTTCCAGAACGGCTCGGAACTCAGCCTCTCGCACGCCAACTGGCTCCCCAAATTTAATCTGTCGGATTTATGGATCGCTCATGCAGTCTATAAACAACAGGTAGAAGAGGTCGATGGTACTCTTGCCGTCGGTATGACCTACCTGAACCTTGGCGATATTGTCCGGACGGGTTCCGGCGGTCCCGAACCGCTTGGCACATTCAAATCTTACGAGCTTGCGCTGACGGCTGGATACGCAACGCTCTTGAGCGACGACCTCGGAATCGGATTAAACGCGCGTTTCATCCGGAGCGCGTTATCC
The DNA here is from genome assembly GCA_036396395.1 of Bacteroidota bacterium. GTDB lineage: Bacteria > Bacteroidota > Ignavibacteria > UBA10030 > UBA10030 > JAKEEG01. Next base: position 1,744 of record DASWKY010000191.1, read on the forward strand.
CAAGTGGGGACGGAACAAGAACAGGGGAAAGGCGTCGCGAACGGTTTCAGCTTCGACATCGGGATGTTGTATAAACCCAAATCGGTTCCCATTCCCTTTACGGATTACGATATCGGCGGGCGCATCAACCTCGGTTTCAATTTATCCAACATCGGGCCGAATCTCACCTACATCGATGAAGCGCAAGCCGACGCGCTTCCGATGACGTTGAAACTCGGCTTGGCGGCGCAAGTGCTTGACGACGAATATAACAATCTGAGTTTCATCGCGGACTTCAGCAAACTGCTCGTGAAGAAAGATTCGGCTGCCAAGTACGACCCGTTCTATAAAGCATTTTTCTCGGCGTGGACTGACCAGTCCTTCAGCCGGGAATTACGCGAATTCGTAATCGGCACCGGCATGGAATACTGGTACGGTTCGCCGAAATGGATCGGCATGCGTGTCGGCTATTTTTATGACGAGTTCGGCCCCCGCAAGTTCCTGACGTTCGGCGCAGGCGTTCGGTACGACATGTACGGGTTTGATTTCAGTTACATCGCCGCATCAGACCAGCATCCGCTCAGCGACACCATACGCTTCACTCTGCTGATCCTGTGGGGAGGAGCGTCCCTCTAACGTGATGAAGGAGTCTCGTGCCATACCGTTCCCGCTCGCGGGAAGGTATGGTATCTTGTGTACAGCCCTGACGTTCGCGCTGTGTGTGTCCGCGTCTGCGCAAGACGCCGCCGTGCCCGTGTTCAAGCGCGGTATGGCGCAGGCGCAAGCGCCCGTGCGCACGGCTCGCTCGTTCCCGGATACCGTTCGTGTCCTCGCGATCATGGTGAACTTCCAGCAGGATACCGACGCGCGCACGACCGGTAACGGAACATTCATACTCTCACCTGCAAACCTGCCGAACATTGACCCCGCCCCGCACGATTCGGCATACTTCGCCCACAAATTACTCTTCCTCGAAAATTATTTCCGCAAATCGTCAGACGGAAAGCTCATTGTCAAAGGCGAGGTCATCGGCGCTCCTGTCACGTTGCCCAAGCCGATGTCCGAGTATTCTCCCTCGACCGGAAGCGCCGGCGATAAGCCTCTTGCGGACTTAGTGGTAGAGAGCTGGCAACAGGCGGATTCTCTTACGCCCGCGATTCCGTTCGCTTCCTACGATGCGTTCATCATTTTTCATGCGGGGGTGGGAAGGGATATTGACCTCGTCAGTTTGTTGGGCTTCGACCCGACGCCCAACGACATCCCGTCGCTCTTCGTCGGATTGCCGTCGCTCCGGTCATTCCTGAATGACCCAACCTATGGCGGCGTGCCGGTACAGAACGGGGCATTCCGCATCACCCATTCAATCATTTTGCCGGAAACAGAAACGCGCGTGATTCAATCCGCCGGCAGAAGCGACACGCTCCTGATCGGCATGAACGGACTGCTCGCCAGTTCCTTCGGCAGTTTCCTCGGCTTACCCGACCTCTTCGATACGCAAACGGGAAATTCCGCCATCGGGCAATTCGGCTTGATGGACGTCGCTTCCATTTTTTCATTCAACGGCATGTTCCCGCCCGAGCCTTCGGCGTGGGAAAAAATATTCCTCGGCTGGGTCGAGCCTCTCGTGCTGAGCGTGGGGGAGCAAACGATTTCACTTCCCGCCGTCGGCTTGACGACGGGCGCCGATACGGTGTATAAAATTCCCATCAACGCGAGCGAATATTTTTTACTCGAAAACAGGAACCGCGACCCGCTCCAAAATGGCCAGACGGTAACGCTCGTTCAAGAAGGTCAAATTGTGACGAGGCATTTCGGCAGGGATACCATCGGCTTCGCCACAACGAATATCGGCGCGCTGCGCGGGTCGCTGATTGACGTGGAAGACTTTGATTGGTCTCTGCCCGGCATTATCACAGCGAACGATACGCTCGACGGCGGCATTCTCATCTGGCATATTGACGAGTCGGTGATTCAGCAGAAACTTGCCCCAAACGAAGTCAACGCAGACCCGGCACGCCGCGGCGTGGCTGTCGAGGAAGCGGACGGCTCGTTAGACATCGGGGAGTCCTACGGTATTTTCAACCCCGGGCTTGGCTCGGAATTCGGTAGTCCGTTCGATTGCTGGTTTGAAGAGAACTTCTCGCCCGTGTACAGGAATATGTTCGACCGGACGACGTTCCCGAACAGCAACGGCAATTCGGGCGCGCGCACGGGAATTACCGTGTCCGGGTTTAGCCCGCGCTCGCCGAGAATGACCGCGACCGTGCGCATCGGCGATACACAAGTCCAAAAGCTCGCGCCGTTCAACCGTTCCATCGGCGCATTGCCGTTGGCAACGCATCCGACGGCAACCTCGATGGGAGTCTTTGCCGGGAACGGCAGCGCGGTGTATGCGTTTCAGCCTAACGGACTAAGCAAAACGAATGACCCAAGCGGGTTGCTTTCAGCGAACGGCGGCGAACGGGGAATTGCCGCAGTTGAATTTGGAAACGGGCAGGACTTCATCGTCGGCGTGCAAGATAGTTCCGTTTACATTTGGGATGCGCGGGATACGAATAATGACGGCGTCTATGATACGGTTGTCACGACGGTTGTGCAGGTAAACCAAAAGATAACGACCGCGCCGGTCATCGCGGCAGTGGGTCTCGCGTACGCGATTGTTGTTGGCGGAGAACTCGGCTCCGTATGGGAAATTTCGTTCCTCGGCGCAATTCAGCAACAGTACGGAGCTTCACAGATTCCAGTTCATTCTTTAACTCAGCTTCCATCGCCGTCGCTCTCCAGACCAACAAAAATTATTTATTCAAGCGCGGATAAAATTTTGGCGGACAATGGCGCGGAGTTCCAGCTTGGTAATTCCGATTTTCCGTGGCTTCTCACCTCAGCGGCTTCCGCGAACGACGCTCTCGTCGTCGCGGCGCAGGACGGCGGAACCCGCATTGTCGGAATCAATCAAAATCTCGATTCGCGCGTGTTTGATATTCATACCGGCTCGGATTCGATTTCCGCTGTCGCTATGGGCGACATTGACCTCGACGGGAAAAAAGATATACTCGTCAGCGCAGGCGAAAAACTGTATGCGTTTAATACCACCGGTGCGACGCTGGATGGATTTCCCGTGAGAGTATTCGGCGAATCCTTCTCAGGTTCGCCCCTCATCGCCGACATTGACGGCGACGGCAGTATGGATGTCGTCAGCCTGACCTCGAGCGGTACCATCGTCGCGTATGATGAGCAAGGACGGATGAAGAGCGGGTTCCCCTTTCAGACAATAGGAGGCGCGGGCAACGCGGCGATGTTTCAGACTCTAGCCAACAACACCGGACTTGTTGTGATTTCTACGAACGGAGAAATGCAGGCGTGGGAGTTAAGCGTAACCTACAATCCGAATACCGTGCAATGGGCGCAAGCGTTGAAGAATGCTCATCACGCGAATTCCGAACAATCGGTCGTTGCATCGCCGCAGCCGAAGTCCTCTGAATTTTTTCCGAAATCGCTCGTGTACAACTGGCCCAATCCGGTGTACGGCAGTACGACGCAGATCAGATATTTCGTGTCGGAGAACGCCGACGTGACGATAAAAATTTTCGACCTTGCCGGTTCGAAGATTACCGAACTGGCAGGCAGAGCCGCGGGCGGCATTGACAATGAAATTGCATGGGACGTGACGGGCATTCAGAGCGGCGTGTATCTCGCCCATGTTGAAGTGCAGTCTGTAAGCAAAACGGAATCTGCCGTTATAAAAATTGCAGTAATTAAATAAAACGTGTCTCTCCGAATTCTCCATAGTGTTGTTTTACTCTCGCTGGTATTGTTCGGATGCGAACGGGACCTCCCGATTATCATTGGCAATGAAACGGAGGGCTACGAAATTGTCGGGAAGCTCACCGATGTGCTGGGAAATCCCGTCGCGAAAGTTCCCATAAAAATGTATTATGATTTTCAGCATGTGGACGACCACCCGGCGGCCTCTACCGATTTTGACGTCACGAACGGCACGCAGATGATTCGCGTCAGTGTGTATGACAGCGAGAACCGGCTCATTCGTACGCTGTATAACGGCGTGCATAACGTCGGCACGATGCGCATCGTATGGGATAAGATGATAGCGCAAGGCGTGTTCGCCCCAAGCGGCGTGTACACGGTGCGGTTTATTATCGAGAACGAAGTCCGCAAATCGTATCCCGTTCTCGTCAATGAAACGGTCACGGCTGTGACCGATACGTCCGGAGCGTTTGAGTTCAACGATAAACACCTGCCGGTGGGCTTCTATCCTGTGCCGTTGTATAGTTCCGATAATTCGCAGTACTACGGGCAGTTTCGCATTACGAATGTCGTCGCTCTCGAATTTATTACCGAGGCGACGACGAAGGCTGTGTTGGTCTCGCTGAGCAAAGGAACTATCAGCCGGGTAAACGTTATTTTGGAGTGAAACAGTTTGAGAATCCTGAGTCTAGGTATTGTTATCTTCGTGTGCGGTCTGCCCCTCGTGGGGCAGGACGTCTTTCCGCACCCCGAGCTTGAGTGGAAGACCATCGAGACGGAGCACTTTCTCGTGCACTTCCACGTCGGGGCGGAGCGGACTGCGCAGGAGGTCGCGCGGGTTGCCGAAGAGGTGTACGGACCCATCACAGAATTGTACGGACACAAGCCCGACCAGCGCGTGAGTATCGTCATTAAAGACTATGACGATTATTCCAACGGCGCGGCGTACTTTTACGATAACAAGATTGAAATTTTAGCGCCGTCGCTCGACTTTGAACTCCGCGGCGTGCACCCGTGGATTGAAAATGTGGTCATGCACGAATTTACGCACATCGTGCAAATTCAAACCGCGATGAAATTAGGCAGAGGCGTCCCCGCCGTGTATTTTCAGTGGCTTGGGTATGAATCCGAGCGACGCCCCGACGTGCTTTCCGGCTATCCCAATGTGATCGTTTCCTACCCGCTCTCCGCGTTCGTCGTGCCCGCGTGGTTTGCCGAAGGCGTGGCGCAGTATAACCATCCCGGCGTTCATTTCGATACCTATGATACGCACCGCGCAATGATTCTCCGCACCGCGCTGCTCGATGGAAACGTTCTCTCGTGGGAAGAAATGGCGGTCTTCGGGAAAACCAGTTTAGGAAACGAACAATCCTACAACGCCGGTTATGCGTTTGTAACATACATCGCTGAGAAATACGGAACGGAGAAATTGCAGGAGATTTCGCGCAAGCTCGGCTCTTTCCATCGTTTGACGATCAGCGGAGCGATTGAAGCTGTGTTGGGAAAAACAGGTGAGGAAGTGTACGAGGAGTGGAAAGCTTTGATGCTGGAGCAGTCGCAGAATACACTCCGAAGCATCGGCGTTCCCGTGCAGGGGCACATAGTGGAAGAGGAGGGGTTCGGAAATTTCTACCCGGCATTTACTCCCGACGGGGAAAAACTTGTCTATGTTTCAACGAAGAGCAAAGATTATTTTGCGTTGAGTTCGGTGTACCAGTATAATGTGGAAACGAAGGAGAAAACATTGCTCGTCTCCGGCGTGCGTTCTACGCTCTCGTTTTCGCCGGACGGGCGTTTCTTGTTTTATTCCAAGTCATCGAGCGATAATCCGTATTGGTCGAAGCAATTTGACGTGTATCGCTACGACCTTCAGGAAGAGGAAGAAACGCGGCTGTCTTACGGCTGGCGGGCGATGAACCCCCGGCTTTCCCGAGATGGGTCGAAGCTCGCGTTTGTCGTGCATCATGACGGAACGACGAATCTTGCCGTCGCCGATGCAGACGGAAAAAACTATCGCAAGTTGACTTCGTTCGCCGGCGGCGAACAAGTGTATATGCCCGCATGGTCGCCGGACGGAAGCACGATCGCCTTCGGTTATTCAACGGGGCACAGTCAAACGATTGCAACCATCAGCGCTGACGGTACGGATGTTCAAGTATTCCAGTCGCGCGGGGACAGCAGGAATCCTGCATATTCCGCCGACGGGAAATTCCTCTACTACGCATCGGACGC
>DASWKY010000192.1:0-10651 GCA_036396395.1 Bacteroidota bacterium
TTTACGCCATTCCCACCCGACGCATTAACGAAAACCGACTTTATCCAAGTAGATGGCATCCAGCTCGTACGCAACGGAAAGCCATACTATTTTGCGGGCACCAATCTTTGGTACGGCGCTTACCTTGGTTCCCCCGGTTCAACGGGCGACCGGCCTCGGCTTCTTCGCGAGCTTGACGCACTTCAAACTGCGGGTATTGGTAATCTTCGAGTGCTTGCCGCGTCAGAAGAATCTTACATGCGACGCGCTGTGAAGCCGGCGATCCAGCCTACGCCCGGCGTGTACGACGATTCTCTCCTCGTCGGGCTTGATGTCCTTCTCGCAGAAATGGCGAAACGCGATATGCATGCCGTGCTGTATCTGGCAAACTATTGGGAATGGTCGGGCGGATTCGTCCAATACAATGTCTGGGCGGGAGAGGACCCTGTGAACCCGGAAGATACGACGCAAGGCTGGGGCGCGTTTATGGATTTCTCAGCATCATTTTACTCTAACCTGAAAGCTGTCGAGCTACACAGGAAGTATATTCATTCACTCGTCACGCGCAGGAACACTATCACCGGACGGAGGTATGCTGAAGACCCCACCATCATGTCGTGGCAATTGGCAAACGAACCGAGACCGGGCAGGGGCGATGACGCCAGCAAAAATAACCTTACCGCATATTATCGCTGGATTGATGAAACGGCGGCGTTTATCCATTCACTCGATTCCAATCATCTTGTGAGCACCGGGAGCGAGGGAACAATCGGCTCGTTACAATCGGAAGAATTTTTTCTTGTCGCGCACCAAACGCCGAATATCGATTATCTCACTTTCCACCTATGGCCCTTTAATTGGGGGTGGTTCGACCCCAAGCGATGGCAAGAGACACTGCCTCAGACTGAACGCAATGCGGCCGCATACATCAACCAGCACATCGCGTTGGCACGGAAACTTGGGAAACCAATCGTGATGGAAGAGTTCGGGTTAGGAAGAGACGACGGGGAGATTGCTCCCGGAACTCCTGCAACTGCCCGCGACCGGTACTTCGATTTTATTTTTCGCATCATTGAGGATTCTGCACGCGCCGGCGCACCGATTGCAGGCACGAATTTTTGGGGGTGGGGAGGCGAAGGCAGAGCGCTCAATCCGGATGGCATGTGGAAATTTGGCGACCCGTTCGTCGGCGACCCGCCGCAGGAACCGCAGGGGCAAAATTCGGTTTTCACCGCTGATACATCCACCTTACGGATCATCGGTAAACATGCTCACCGTATGCTGAAACTCGCCGCCGAGGGCACTCCGGTATCCACTGATCAAAGATAAGCTACATTATGTAGAATCGAATTTCTTCAATCCGTCAAACCCATTGTTGCGTATAAGAAAGAAGGCGATTGTTTCCGCCTGAACTTTGTCATACGTTATACCTATGCCAAGCACCGAATCGTTCTATCTCGACTTGCCTGTTACGGAGAACTTCCTGGATATTTCCGATTCATCTATCTATTCCGCATTGCCGGACGATTGGTTCGTAGTCGTTACTGATGTGAAAGATTCAACCATAGCAATCCAGCGCGGAATGTATAAAGAAGTGAACCTGCTGGGTGCGTCGTCCATTATGGCGATGATGAACCTGACCAAGTCTTTTTCGCTCCCGTTCGTCTTTGGCGGAGACGGGGCGACGGTGTGTCTCCATGCCTCGCTTGTCGAGCGGGCGCGTCCTGCGCTTATTGCGACACGAAGAATGGCGCGCGAGGTCTATGGACTGGATTTTCGTGTTGGGATCGTGCCCGTTACTGATATCCGGCGCGCGGGCTTCGATGTGCTGGTGGCGCGATACCACGTGTCGGAGAATTTCACGCAGGCTGTGTTCACCGGATGGGGGTTGCAGTATGCGGAAGAGTGTATCAAGAATCCGGAATTAAGCTCGACCTATTGCCTATCCTCGGATGATGCAGAAGCTGAAGCGGATTTCTCAGGGTTGGAATGCCGGTGGAAGAATGTCCCCAGCGCGCACGGAGAAATTGTATCCTTGATTGTGCAAGCGACGATGCAAACGGCGGAAGAGCGAAACAACGTTTACCGGAATGTGATTACGAAAGTAAGCGATATCTACGGATCGGATACCCTCTGCCATCCAGTGCAAGCGGAATTGCTCGACAGCGCACTGACGGAGCGCAGGCTTTCAGGCGAATCGAATATCCGTTCATACAACAAAGGAACTCTGTATCGTTTGTACTACTGGTTCATGATTCGTTTCAATACGTTGCTTGGCGTGTTCCTGATGAACTTGGGATATACCTCAAAGAACGTCAACTGGGGCGCATACAAGTCGCAGTTGGTCGCCAACAGCGATTACAAGAAATTTGACGACAAGCTACGCCAAACGCTTTCCGGAACACCTGCACAACGGGAAAAACTTGAAGAATATCTTGAGGAGCACAACCGTGCGGGAGCACTTGCCTATGGAGTGCATACTGCTCCGACAGCGCTTATTACCTGTCTCATCTTCAGCTACAACGGGGCGCACATACATTTGGTCGATGCGGATAACGGCGGGTATGCCGTGGCGGCAACACAATTGAAACAACGGTTGAAGCCGCATTGAGAAAGGTTTGCAACATATTTTCTGCTGAATTTAACTCTCAATTCCACTGTAATAAGGAGCTTTTTTATCCGTTGCGCGAAACATTCTAATATACGTATCGTATTGTTATAGACTATAGAAAGGGTCTTTACCAAATATGAAATCAATTCGTCTTTTCCATACATTTTCGGTTCTGTTGATTTGTACTTCTGTCATAGCCCAGCCAACTCTCAGCCAGAGTATACCTGTCGAAGTACTGATTGAGAATCGTTTTAATGGCGGCGAGGGGCTTAGTTTCAATCATGAGGGCCGCCTCTTTATTTGTGCCAACCGTTCCATGTGGGAAGTAACGCACGATCTCCAAACCCATAAGGTCGCAGATTTTACGTCAAACCTCGGACTGGCGCCTATCGGCAAACGCGACCTGCTAAAAGCGGATTTCGGCCCGCTTATCTTTCCTCAACACGGTACGAACAATGACGGTGTCGTATGGCGGGTCACACCCGAGGGTGATACGACACGGATAGCCGACAACATCGGTGACCCGAACGCTATCGTGGTCCTTCCCGACAGTTCGTTCCTTGTCTCAGACGACTTCACGTACAACATCTATCATGTCACCCCAGAAGGAACGGTCAGCGTGTTTACGGACGCGATCCCCTTTCCCAACGGGATTGCACTCAGCCCGAATGGAGACGCGCTCTACGTTGCGCGCCTGTTCGTGAAATACCCCGACGAGCCGCCACCAGCACGCTTTCAGGAATTCAGCGATGAGGTTTGGAGGCTACCGTTACGTGATTTCCGACCGGCAGGCCTGGCAGAGGTGGTTTTCCGTACCGGTGGTGCAACCGGACCAGACGGGCTAGCCGTCGATACCGAAGGCCGGGTGTATCTTTCCGCGGCGCGGGAAGGGCAACTCTGGCGGTTTGACCCGACAACAGGCAAAGGAGAATTACTAGCGGAAGGATTACCGGGTCTCGCGAGCATCGCGTTTGGTCAAGGAAAATTTGACCATGAGTCGCTCTATGCGATGCAGATTAGGGGCGGACGCGTACTGCGGTTCAAAGTTGGCGCGAAGGGTGCACGGTTATTTCAGTAAGCGTGTCACACTTTAGCGATTGAAACACCCGTGTATAGAAACGGACGAGCCCCTGAAAATTTTCGGGGCTCGTATTGCATAATACGAGAATGGTACAATCAGGAGGGCTGGTACCGTAGAGTTAAAATGGTAATATCGTCCGCCTGAGGGGCGCCGCCGACGAATGCCGCCACATCAGCAAAACTTCCCTTAGTCAGCTCTTGAATCGATGAACCATTCCTCGACCCGAGGAATTTTTCCAGGCGCTGTTCGTCGTAGGTATCAGCTTTCTCATCCATCGCTTCAATAACGCCGTCTGTATACATAAAGAGGGTATCACCGGGCTCGAGTTTTACTTTCGCGGTATCAAAGTCCATCTGGCTGATTTTCCCCAACAGTAACCCGTCTGTTAACGGCAGTTGCTCAACACCGCCCCCTGCACGAAGCACATAGGGTTGACAATGGCCTCCGTTGCAATATTGTACGTCCCCCGTACGGGTGTTCAAAACACCGTAAAAGATAGTGACGAACGTTGCCGCTTCGCTCTCTGGAATCAGCAGGTTGTTGAGCTTCCGTAGTACTTCTCCCGGATTCGTCACTTGATGGGCAATCGCTTTGAGGAGTGTACGGCAGACTGCCATGTAGATCGCTGCAGGAATCCCCTTCCCCGAGACATCGCCAACCACAAACGCGAGCCGGTCCTCGTCCACAAAATAGTAGTCGTAAAAGTCACCGCCGACTTCTTTTGCGGTCACCATTTCAGCATACAATCCCACTTCCGGTCTGTTCGGGAACGGCGGAAAAGTATGCGGAATTAACGATTGCTGGATGCGCGTAGCGATTGTCAAATCCCTCTGGACGGCAACCAGGTCGTCGCGGGCCTTCAGGGCATTTCGGATGATCTCCAATTGCTGCATGGTTTTGCTGACTGTGAGATCAAGGTCGTTGAAATCGATCGGCTTCGTCAGAAAGTCGAATGCACCGCGGTTCATCGCGGTGCGAATGTTTTCCATGTCTCCGTATGCAGAGACGATGACGGATTTGAGGACGGGGTTGTGCATCTCGTGGATTTTCTGTAGTAACGTCAGGCCGTCCATTTCGGGCATGTTGATATCGGACAGGACAACGCTGATATCACTGTGTTCATCCAGCCGTTCGAGCGCCTGAACGCCATTCTGGGCAAACTCGAAGTGAAACACTTTGTCGCGAATTTCTTTCCGAAACTTCTGCTTAATCAACAATTCCAAATCCGGTTCGTCGTCAACAACAAGAATCTTGTGAGGCATGAGAGTTCCTTCTTCTGACTAACCATCCGCTTGTGATTTAGGAAAAATCAAAAACATCCTTCTTCACGAGTTCAAAATCAATCGGTTTTGTAAAATAATGTTCGGCTCCGGTTTTCATTGCCGTTTTGTAGTTGTGCTCGTCACCATAGGCGGTGATGATCGACACCCTGATCTGCGGAAATTTCTCCTTCACGATTTTCAGTAGCTCCAGCCCCGTCATCCCGGGCATGTTGATGTCCGAGAGAATGCACACCACATCGGTCGGGTCGGCGCTCTTGAGAATCTCCAATGCTTCATCACCGGAAAAAGCATAGCACAACTCCAGGAGATTTTGCTTTACTTCTTTTCGGAACCGTTGCCGGAAGAGTATCTCGACATCCTTTTCGTCATCAACGATCAAGACCTTCATGATTGCGGCCCTCCGTTGGTGTCCGAATTTCGCGGTATGCGAATGATAAACTCGGCAAACTCTCCTTCTTGCGTATCGACATCAATCTCCCCCTTGTGCACCTGTGTAATAATATCGTAGGTGAGAGAAAGCCCCAGCCCTGTTCCTACGCCGGCCGGTTTGGTCGTAAAGAAGGGGTTAAACATCCGGTTGAGAACCTCATGCGGAATGCCGTTGCCGTTGTCGCGGATCCTGATTTCTACCTTGTCGCCCAGGTTCTTGGCAGACACTTTCACGATCGGGTTAAAGCCGTTCTTTGTGTTCTTGCGTTTATCGTTTGCCGCGTAGCAGGCATTGTTAACGATATTCAGGAATGCGCGGCTCAAATCCTGTGGGACCACGCTTATTTTTCCGATCGAAGGGTCGAACTCAGTTTCGATTTTCACGTTGAAGGATTGGTCGAGCGCCCGCATGCCGTGATAGGCAAGGTTAGTGTACTCTGCAAGCAGAGCATTGATATCAGTTTCCTGCCGTTCTCCTGCTTTCCCACGCGAGTGGAGCAACATCCCGCGCACGATGCTATCGGCGCGCTTTCCGTGGTCGTTGATCTTGCCGACATTTTGTTCCAGGTCGGCGAGAAGCTCTTCAATCTCTTTCGCCCGGTTGGGGTCGACGCGATGCTTTTCTGCGGCAAGCTCCGCGCGCAGGTCTTGCGTCAGGTCCTTTGAGAGAACGGCAAAGTTCGTGATGAAATTCAACGGGTTCTTGATTTCGTGGGCGATACCCGCTGTGAGCTGGCCCAACGATGCCATTTTTTCTGAGAGCACCAACTGGTTCTGCGTTTCCTTGAGGTGGTTGACCGTATTCTGCAACTCGTGCGTTCGTTTCTGTACCAACGCTTCGAGTTCGGCCGCATGTTTCTTCACACTTTTCATTCGGATGTAATAGAACGACGGTCCTGTCGTCAAAAACATGAATACCGCGAGACTCAGGAACCATGTCGTCTGATAAAAATACGGCATCTTGATAAATTGAAGCGATGCACCCGTTTCGTTCCAGATGCCGTCGCTGTTCGCTGCCATGACTCGGAACGTGTATTCGCCTGGACCGAGGTTCGTGTAGTACGCGTCGCGGCGTCCGCCCGCGTCGGTCCAGTTTTCATCATAGCCTTCCAGCTTGTATTTATACCGCACTTTGTCTGCGCCAATGAAGCTCAGCCCGGCATAGTGAAACTCAAAACGGTCTTTGCCTGCGGGCACGTTGACAACCGTGTTCGTCTCCTGCTGCTCACCCTCGATGATGAATTGATTGACAACCACCGGTGGTGGTATCTCGTTCAGTTTGATATCCGCGGGGTTGACAATTGCCGCTCCGGCAACTGTTGTGGTGACAATTCGTCCGTCCTTCATTTTCCAGATATTCGGCCAGCCGGTTGCATTGGTCTCGCCGGATTTCATCCCGTCCGCGGTGCCGTAGGTGTTGTAAGTGTAGGAGGAAATTTTTCCGTCGGCGAAGTCGTCCAACGCCTTCTTCTCAAATCTGTACACCGCCTTGTTCGAGGTAACCCAGAGATAGCCGAGGTTATCTTCCATGATTTGGTGGCCGCCATATTCAGGAAACCCGTTTTTGGGGGTAAATTGAAAAAATTTTCCATCCTTATACCTGAACACGCTCCATACGCCTGTGCCAATCCAGACCGCTCCGTCGCTGTCTTCATACACACAATGCACTCGCGTGGCCGGGAATCCCTGTTCCTTTGTAAAGGGATACAGTTTGTTGTCATCCTTCAGTAGATACAAGCCCGCGTTGTACGTCCCAACCCAAACCTGCTGTTGGGAATCTTCCATCAATAAGCTAATCGCGCTAGGCTTACCCGCTAACTCGTTATTAATTAGACTAAGTTTTCCATTCTGATAACTGAAGATGCTATCGGGTGTTGATACCAGAAGGGAGCCGGACTTTCTGGCCATGACCCGCCACGTATTGCTAAGATTCATCCCACTCTGGGTATAGTGTTGCACTCTTCCGTCCGTAATTCTGAACAATTGAGCAGTAACTCCTGGCTTTCCAGCTGTGACCCAAATTGTGCCTTGGCGGTCTTCAGCAATCCCAATGACGCGAGGGAACATGTTATCTTTTTCGTCAAAGATTTTCAGCGCCCCTCCAGGGGAGAGTCTTGCCAGACCGCCGGACTGCGTCCCCATCCAGAGATTCTGCTTGCTGTCTTCAAACACGGTGGTCAAATCGTCATTTTGTAGGCCGTCGTCTTCCGAGAACGTTACGAATTTGCCTACCCGCAACCGGTGCAACCCGACGCCGGACTGCCCAAACCAGACGCTCCCTTCGGAGTCGACGAATACAAAATCTATCTGCTCGTTGGTCAATCCGTTCTCTTTGCCATAGTGGTCGCCAACCCCATCTGCGAAACGCCAGAGCCCATTATTTGTTGCAATCCAGATCGTGTTGTCTTTGCCTATGCTGATGTCATTGACATTCTGCAACGGGGTCTTGAATGGATACGTAGAGGCAACTTGTCCGTCGACCATCTTGGTGAAGCCGCGTTGCGAAGCTAGCCAGAGCGCGCCATCCGTAGCCTCGAATGCCGGGTTGGCAGCGTTGTCTAACAATCCGTCTTTCGTCGAAAAGACTTTTATTGTACCATCTGTCATGCGCACGAGTCCGGAGCCGGTGCCCATCCAGATATTCCCCTTGCTGTCCTCGAAAATAGTTTCAACCCGTAGTCGCCCGGTGCCAAAAACGTTGTTGTTTGCGGGAAGACCTTCCTTCGTCGTGTACACGTGGAATGTTTGCCCGTCGTACTTCGCGATGCCGCGAGGGGTGTTGAACCAGAGGTTGCCTTTTGAATCTGTTGAGACCGTAAAGACCGAATCTGAGGGGAGCCCGTCCGATTGCCCGAACGTTTTCATGGTGCCGTTCAGGAATTGCGTCACTCGGAATGATGGCCGGTCGAATATCCACACACTGCCGTCGCTGGTGGGATGCACATACCGGACGTTGTTGCTCGGCAATCCATCGGTTGTATCGACGGTGTGCACTGCACCGTCCGCAAAGTACGCAACACCTTGGCTATTGCTGGCATACGTCATCCAAATGCCTCCTTTTGTATCCTCGCCGAGCGGGAAGACCCAGCCGTTTTGCATATCCGGGTTATTTGCCCTATCGAAGATCTTAAACTCGAGGCCGTCAAAACGCACCAGCCCCTCCTGCGTTCCAAACCAGATATACCCATCGCGGGACTGCATAATGACGTACGCCGCGTTTTGCGGGAGACCCTCTTTAACCGTCCAGAAGTCGTGCACGTATTGCCGGAGCGGCCGCCTGGCCTGTTGGAATGCTTCCGCCGAGTGAACAACGAGCAGTACCGCAACGACGAGCATGGCAAGCACGCAAAAGTGTGGGCGATAGAATTGTGGTCCGGCAGTAGAAGTTCCCATGGTGACCCCTTGGGTAATGAGAAAAAAAATACCTTGCATCAACGGAAAACAATACATGCGTTCCAGGAACGCATGTGTCCCGCTGAAGTAACTTTAGAGAAACAACTTGATATGGTCAACCGGTAGATGGATCCTTCTGAAGCTCCAAATATCGGTACATAAGGAGAGTGTGAGAATATAGACGAATTAGTAGTAACGTGCAATAATAAAATCTGCCCTAACGGCGTCGAGGTGCAGAAAATTGCGGGAATAATAATCTCATTGTGGGAGGTTGGGGGATATTGCGTATTCCGAATTTTGCGGAAAAATTCTGCTTGGCGGCCTAGTCGAATTTTTCTACAATCTTTGTGCATGGGTGGGGCCGGAAGGCATTTTAGCGGAGGTAAGCAACTACCCTACCCAATGAAAAAAAATAGCCCCTGAGAATCCCCAGGGGCTATCCAGTGTAGCGGGGGCAGGACTTGAACTCTGCCTCCACTTCGTTTCGGCAGACCTTCGGCTGTAAACACACCTTCGGGTTATGAGCCCGACCCCGCTTAAAGCACGGGGCAAGCGAGCTACTCCGCCTACGGCGGACTCCACCCCGCGATGTTCTTCGTTAACCATATCCGACCTACTCCACTCTTAAGCCACTTCTCGTACTTCATTGCTTCTGAACGAGTATTGAACTCCTTTGTATAAATATACCTCCAGTCGTGGCCATGCGTTGTTGCATGACTCTTTCCGGTATTGTGTTTTTCCAAACGCCCTTTCATATCCGAAGTATGACCGATGTAACGAAACCGCTCCTTGCTAACTATGGCATACGTAAAGAACGGCATAAACAACCCGCTAAAAAAGCGACAGCCCCTAAGAATCCTCAGGGGCCATCTGGTGTAGCGGGGGCAGGACTTGAACCTGCAACCTTCGGGTTATGAGCCCGACGAGCTACCAATTGCTCCACCCCGCAGTGTTTTATTTTTTATTCAACTTGTTGTGATTCATCTACTCAGCTTTCACTGCGTTTTCCTGTTCTCAGACCGGTGAGCTACTCCGCCTCTGGCGGACTCCACCCCACAGTGTTTAGGTTCATAATATACCTATTTTACGATAGATAGTCAAGGTATTCAATACTCTTCCGTTTGGTACTCAATAATTTGTATAGAGACTCCTAACGTGAAAAATCCCGACCGAATATACGGTCGAGATTTTTTTGAGTATCGCGTGTATTCTTTCCCGTTATCGCTCGGAGTCAAACTCCTCGTCGTCGTTTCGGTTGCCATCTTCTTCGTCGTCAAACTGACGAAGACTGAAGCGAAGCGTCAGCATAAGCATCGGGGACTCTCTGGTTTCGAAATTAAACGTACGAAAACCGGGACCTTCCGAGGTGAATTCTTCCCTGTTCGTATTCAGGATATTACGCAACTGGAGTATTGCTGACAGCCGGTCGTTGAAGAATCCCTGACGTATAGCAAAATCGCTGCGGATCGATTCTTTCTCGCGTCCCTGAGGAGAGACTGTTGGGCTTTCGAATCGCGTTGAAAACTGAATTTGCGTCGAACCGCCCAGCTTGATGACGTGATTGACTCTCAACCTCCAATTGAAACTGTTGCGGGAAAACGGCTCGCCAAAGAGCGTCCCTTCGAGGCGGTAGTCGTATGCGTTCCCCACGAGGTTGACATTCCAACCATTTATCACCTCGAAATTGACAAGAAATTCCGTGCCAAGCGAATAATCGCGGCCGATATTCTCCGGCTTGCGGAGTGTAACGTTTTCGGCGTACACTTCCCGCACGTTGTCTATTTTATTATGCGTCACACTATAGTATAGCTCACCTGAGAGCGTCACAGGACCGATAAATGTCTGTGCCGCAAGTTCATAGGAATCGATGAACTC
>DASWKY010000193.1:0-5464 GCA_036396395.1 Bacteroidota bacterium
CGCTCTTGTTGACGAAGCTTTCGAAAGCCGAGCGTAAGAAACACGTCGAGCTGGCGTTGCAGGTCGTGGGGCTTGCCGACCGTATGCAACATTATCCGAAACAACTTTCCGGCGGGCAGGAACAGCGTGTTGCCATTGCGCGTGCGATTGCCACCGACCCGACTTTGCTCGTTGCCGACGAGCCGACAGGCGACCTCGATAAACATTCGGCAGAAGAGATTTTGACGTTGCTTGACCGCCTCAATAAAGAATTCAAGAAAACAATTGTGATGGTCACACACGACCCGCGCGCGGCAGAGAAAGCCCACACTGTGCGGCATCTGGATAAAGGCGAATTGAAGTAGGACGACCTATGAGAATTCTCAAACTCGTGTTCAAAAATACGCTCCGCCACAAACTCCGCACCAGCCTGACGATTCTGGGCATTGCGATTGCCGTGGTCGCATTCGGTTTTCTGCGCACAGTGGTGACGGCTTGGTACGCGGGCGTTGAAGCATCATCTCCCAATCGGATGATTACGCGCAATGCGGTATCATTTATTTTCCCGCTTCCGCTTGCATACCGCGAACGGATTGCCCAGATCCCCGGCGTGGAGACGGTCAGCTTCATGAACTGGTTTCAAGGGGTATACATCGACAAGTCACAATTTTTTGCCCGGATGGCAGTGGAGATGGAGACGGCGCTGAAAACATACCCGGAATTTCTTGTGCCCGACGACCAAAAAGAAATCCTGATGCGTGAGCGCAACTCGTGTATCGTTGGAGCAGACCTTGCAAAACAGTACGGGTTTGAAATCGGCGACGTCATTCCGATTGAAGGCGATATTTACCCTGGGAAATGGGAATTCGTCGTGCGGGCGATTTACCAGCCGCGTGATAAAACCGTGGACGGCACGCAGATGTGGTTCCACTGGCAATATCTCGACGAGCGGATGCGGCAGGAGATGCCCGGACGCGCGGGCGAGGTCGGGTGGTATCTTATCCGGATCAGCAATCCAGCAGACGCGGCGAGAATTTCCGAACAGCTTGACGAAATGTTTAAGAATTCTCGCGCAGAAACCAAAACGGAAACCGAAGCGGCGTTCCAGCAAGGATTTATCGCAGGGACAGGCTTGATTATCCAGTTGTTGAATTTCCTCTCCTTTGTCATCATCGGCATTATCATGCTTGTTCTCGGCAACACGATGATCATGTCTGCACGCGAACGCACAAAGGAATACGCCGTCCTCAAAACGATCGGTTTCTCGGGCGGAAGGTTAGTAACGCTCATCGCGGGCGAATCGATGATTATTTCCATACTCGGCGCGGCGCTCGGATTATTGCTCACGCTTCCTCTCGTGGAAATGTTTTCCCTGTTCGTGCCGAAATCGTGGTTCCCGATTTTTTACGTTGAACCGATTACCTATGTACTCGCGGGAACTTCAGCGTTACTTGTTGGAATTGTTGCGGCGCTCTTTCCCATTCAGCGCGCAGTGAAAACATCGATTGTAGATGGGCTGAGGTTTGTCGGATAGAAACAGGAGACAGAATACAGAAGTCAGGAGACAGGATTCAGAAGACAGGAAAGTGAAGTGTATGCAATGAATAGAGAGCCTGCCAAGACTTTTGAAGATCTGATCGTTTGGCAAAAAGCGCATCAATTTGTGCTCTCCGTATATCGCCTTACAGAGGGATTTCCAAAGCAAGAGATGTATGGTCTCACCTCCCAATTACGCCGCGCAGCCGTTTCGATTGCCGCTAACATTGCGGAGGGTTTTAAGAAAAAAGGCAAATCGGACAAAGTCCGTTATATGAATATTAGCCAGGGGTCAATTGAAGAGTGTCGCTACTATCTTATTCTTGCAAGCGATTTGGGCTATGGAAATACAAAACAACTTTTTGAACAATTGATTGAAGTAAGTAAGATACTACATGCGTATTCACGTTCAATTCTGAATTCTGACTCCTGACTCCTATTTACTAAGGTTACTTATGAAGATTCCTCTAAAATATACGATCAGAAACTTCAGCAGTCGCAAACTAACGACCGCCATTACGATTACCGGCATCGCTCTTGTGGTGTTTGTCTTCGTCTCCGTGCTGATGCTCTCCAGCGGCATTCGCAAGACACTGGTGGCAACCGGCTCCACGGAAAACATTCTCGTTGCCCGCAAGGCGGCAAACGGGGAGATTTCCAGCATCATCATGAACGACATCTACAACGTCATCCTTACACTCCCTCAAGTAGCCAAAGACGCGGAAGCCAAGCCCATAGCGACCGGTGATGTGGTAGTAATCATTAACCTGCCGAAAATCGGCATAGAAGGCGGCATTAGCAATGTTACCGTGCGCGGCGTTTCCGCTCCGGCGTTTGAGCTTCGCCCGATGGTGAAACTGGTCGAGGGACGAATGTTCAACTGGGGAGCGAGGGAGATTATTGTCGGCAGTTCCATTGCTAAGCGTTTCGAAGGTACGCAAGTCGGCAGTACGATTAAATTTGCGGGGGATTCCTGGACGGTGGTAGGGCGCTACGAAGCGGACCGAACCGGTTTCGATTCGGAAATTTGGGGCGATGTCGTACAGCTTCAGGATGCATTCAACCGGCCCGGAGGGTATTCAACGATAACCTTTAGAATGACAAGCCCAGACCAGCTCGAGGCGATCAAGAAAGCGTTCGAAGACGACAACCGGCTCCAGCAATACGAACCGAAAACTGAACAACAGTTCTTCGAGGAGATGTCGGAGTTTATGTCGATCTTTATCGGCGTGCTGGGAATTTTCATCACGGTCTTTTTCAGCGTTGGAGCAGTCATCGGCGCGATGATTACGATGTATGCCGCCGTTGCGAACCGCACAGTGGAAGTCGGCACCCTGCGCGCGCTCGGCTTCCAGCGGCGAAGCGTGCTCACCGCATTTATGGTGGAATCGATTCTCATTTCACTTATCGGCGCTGTAATCGGGTTATTCCTTGCTTCGTGGCTTCAATTTTTTACCGTGTCGACGCTCAATTTCGGTTCGTTCTCCGAGCTGGAATTTTCCTTTACCCTTACGCCGGACATTGTCATCTGGGCGCTGTTGTTTTCGGTGGTGATGGGCTTAACCGGAGGCTTCCTGCCGGCAGTTCACGCTTCGCGCTTGAATATCGTGAACGCGCTCCGGGCGTCGTAATGAGTACTACCTGCGAGGTTTTCAAAACCTCGCAAGTGTGATGTGCCTCCTTGAATTCCACCCCCGCTTCTCGTATCTTCCCTGTACTATGTTCTGGCTCCACATCGTCAGCAACTTTGTGAAGATCCTCCGCGCAGGGCAAACACCACGCCAAATTGCCGGCGGGTTTGCGCTCGGCTCCATTGTTGGACTGTCGCCGGTGTTTACTCTGCAGGGCTTGGCGGTCTGGCTGGTTATTCTTTTCTTCAACGTCAATTTATCTTCGGCGTTACTCTCCTTCACATTGTTCAGCATTGTTGCGTATCTCTTCGACCCCGTGTTTCATTGGCTTGGCTACGAGCTTCTCGTCAATGTTGATGCACTGAAAGAGCTGTGGACTTCACTCTACGATGCTCCGATCGCTCCGCTCACACGTTTCAATAATACGGTCGTGATAGGAAGTTTTATCAGTGCGTTGGTCTTGACCGTACCGGTTTATTTCGGGATGAAACAGTTTGTGGTCGCGTACCGCGCGCACATCGGCTCAAGAATCGAACGGTGGAAAATCTACCAGGTCATCAGCAAGAGCGCGGTGGTGCGGTGGTATAACCGGATAAAGAATTTTGGCGACACATGATCCGTAACAAATTCGTCTATATCCTGTTTGTCCCGCTTGTCGTGTTGGGCGTCGTGACGTATCTCTTCATTGACTCATGGGTGGAATCCGGCATGGAGGCGGCTGGCGAGGCGGTTATCGGTGCCAAAGTCGAAATTGACGGGCTTGCGCTGACGCTCTCGCCGATTGCTTTCGAATTCCAGCGTATGCAGGTCGCGAACCCCAAAGACCCGTGGAAGAATATCATTGAGACCGGAAAAGTGCGCGCCGCGCTTGATTTCGGACAACTGATACGAGGCAAATTTATTATCGAGACGGTGGAGGTTAATGAATTGATTCTCGGGACGCAACGCGCGACGGATGGATCTCTTCCTCAAGAGCCTGTCGAGTCAACAACCGAAGAACCGTCGATTATCCAAAAAGCCGCCGCGACGGTTGCCGGGAAGGTTCAGCAAGCGCCGGTGTTCGACTTCGAAAAGCTGAAGCGCGAGTTTAACGTCGACAGCCTGCTGAATGTACACAACCTGCGGTCGGTACAGCATATCGATACGCTGAAGGTACGCGTACAGCAAGCGTCGCAGGAGTGGCAGGCGGCGGTGGAAGACGTCGAGAAATCGAAACAGAACATCACAGAGATCGAAACGGCAATCAAAGCGGTCAATGTGAACGAGTTGAAGACGCTGGACAAGATTCTTGAAGCGGCAACCAACGTCAATACAGCGTACAAAAATATCAACGATGTGAATGAGTCGTTTACCACGCGGCGCGCGTCCATCACGAACCAAATCAATTCTGTGATTTCATCCATAGAGGTGATCGACGACCTTGCGAAACAGGATTATGAGCAGATGAAAAGCCTCGCCCGCCTTCCCGACCTGAGCATGCAAGGCCTCGCGAACCTGATTGTCGGCAAGCAGGTGTTGGATGAAGTGCAGTACTATCTCGGATGGATTGACTATGCGCGCAATACCGTGCCCCAGTACATGCCGAAATCCGATTTCGAAAAGCCCGCGCGCTTCGAGGGACAGGATATTCATTTTCCGACGGAACGCAGTTATCCTAAACTCTGGGTCAAGAAAATTCTCATTTCCGGCGGCGAAGATAAAAGCCAAAAGCCGGAATACTTCTATGCAACAGGCGAGGTGTTGGATATTTCATCCGACCAGAGCGTGAGCGGAAAGCCGCTTTCGATTGCCCTCAATGCAACAAAGGGTGAGAAAACCTCCCTCGCTTTTGAGGCACTGTTCGATAGAAGGACGGAGGAGCCGCTCGATACCTACAAAGCGAACGTCGCCGGTCTTGCTATCGGGAGTCTCGAGTTCGGCAGGTCGGATTTTCTCCCGGCGCGCGCGACAGAATCGGTTGCATCTGCTAATCTCAATGTTAATGTACCGGGCAGGGGATTCGATTCCGGTGTAAAACTGAACTTCAGTAATATCGCGCTTGTGTTCGAGAGACAGCCGAAGAACGACGTCGAACGGATTGTGCGCGATGTCTTGCAAAGCGTGCAAGGTTTCGGCGTCGGGCTGAGGCTATGGAGCAACGAAGGGAATGTCGATATGGCGTTCACGACGGATTTGGACGACCTCATCGCCGCGCGCGCGAAGCGGGTGGTGGGGGATGAGATCGCGCGCCTGCAGAACGAGCTTCGCGCAAAGGTCAATCAAAAAATTGCCGGGAAGCGGCAAGAATTTGACCGGCTCTACAACCAGAAAAAGGAAGA
>DASWKY010000194.1:0-9198 GCA_036396395.1 Bacteroidota bacterium
GTCATCGTTGTGGGCGATTCGTGAATCGCCTCAAAACGATGATGGTCTTTATGTTCGCCGAAGAACGTGAGAATCACCATGCGGAACATGTAGAACGCGGTTAGCCCGGCGACAAGAAAACCGACGATTGGAATCAAGTAATGTCCCGTCAAACTACCGTACGCGAGCGTGCCGGCGAGAATTTCATCTTTGCTGAGGAAGCCGGATGTGAATGGCACGCCGGAAATCGCCAGCGTAAACATGATAAACGTCCAGAATGTTATGGGCATTTTGGATTTCAACCCGCCCATGTTGCGGATATCCTGCGGGTCGGTGTGATGGTCGCCCGCATGATGTAGCGCGTGGTGCATCGCATGGATGACCGAGCCGGAGCCGAGAAATAATCCCGCCTTGAACATCGCATGCGTGGTGAGGTGGAAAAATCCGGCGGAATACGCACCTACTCCCAAACCCATCACCATATATCCCAACTGGCTTACTGTCGAGTACGCCAATACTTTTTTGATATCGTTTTGCGCAATGGCAATCGTGGCGGAAATGAACGCGGTAATCGCTCCGACATACGCGATAAACATGAGCGCGTCGCCGGTCATCATGGCGAACGTGCGCGCCACCATATAAACGCCAGCCGCGACCATTGTGGCGGCATGGATCAACGCACTGACGGGCGTGGGACCTTCCATCGCATCCGGAAGCCAGACGTGCAACGGGAACTGCGCCGATTTGCCGACTGCGCCCATGAAAATCAAAATACCCGCGGCGGTCAACCATGCCTCACTGCCGAACGGAATCGTGCCGGATTGAATCGCGCCGAAAATTCCGTCGAACGAGAACGTATGGAACGTGGCGTACAGAATCATAATACCCGTGAAGAAGCCGATGTCGCCCACGCGGTTGACGATGAACGCTTTCTTTGCGGCGTCCGACGCGGATTTCTTCTCAAACCAGTGCCCGATGAGCAGATAGGAACTCAACCCGACCAACTCCCAGAACACGTACATCATCCAGAAGTTATTCGTGATGACAATACCGAGCATCGAGAATGTGAAAATACCGAGATAGGAAAAATACCTGCCGTAGCGTACGTCGCCCTGCATGTAACCGATGGAGAATAAATGCACCAGCGAGCTGACGAGCATCACCACAACGAGCATAATAGCGGCTATATTATCGACCATGATGCCGAGGTCGAGCGTCAGCGGTCCGATGCCGGGGACATTTCCGAAATTCACCCACTGGAACGAGCCTTGGATCGTCTCGTTCGGGTATTGGGTCATTTTGGTAATGAGAATGACCAGAGACAACGTGAGGGCTACAAAAAGAATACCCGTCCCAAGCCAGTCCCCCTGCCGCGGCAGTCTCTTATGAAAGAAAATAAGGATGACGAAGCTGAGCAACGGCAACAGCAGAATGACAACCGAAAGCGTAAGTAGTGTTTCGTGGGACATAGTGTAATTGACGATTTACAATTACCGATTGACGATAGTGATAATCAATCGCGCAAACGGTTTAACTCATCGACGTTGACCGTATTGAAATTCTGATAGATGTTCAACACGATCGCGAGTGCGATGGCGGCTTCCGCCGCGGCGAGGATGATCACAAAAATGGCGATCACCTGGCCGTCTAATGTTCCGGTGCTGTAGCGTGAAAAAGCGATAAAATTGATATTCGCCGCGTTCAATATCAACTCGATACCCATCAAGACCATAATGGCGTTGCGGCGCGTGAGCACAGCAAACACGCCGAACGAAAACAGTATTCCGCTGACGATCAAGAAATGCGTCAAGCCGGGTGTTCTGAGCCAATTGAGAAATTCTTGCATGGTTTTTATTCTTTTTTCTCGCGCCGGGCGATCATCGCCGCGCCGACGAGAGCGACAAGCAGTACGACCGACGCGATTTCAAACGGCAAGACATAGGTCGTCAACAACATCGTGCCGAGGCTTTTCCCTGTTGTTTCCGGCATTGCGTGTTGCGACGATGCATTCCAGTCGGTCGACCAGAACATTCCCACCAGCATCCCCGCCAGCGCTGCGGAAAGCAACACAGCCGGCATTGCTTGCACCGTGCCGGTTTTCATATCAACGCTAATAACGTTGCTTGTTAACATCACGCCGAAAATCACCAGCACGAGAATGCCGCCGACATAAATCATTAACTGCGTGATGGCAAGAAAATCCGCCATCAGCAGGACGTAAAATCCAGCCACCGCAAAAAACGCGAACAGCAACGCAAAAGCGGCGTGGACGATGTTCTTCGAAAACACAACGACCGCCCCTGCGCCGAGCGCGAGGAATGCGAAAGCATAAAATATTATCGTAAACAAGTCCATTGCGTCAGTTCGAGGACGGCGTGTCCGGTTTTGGTTGATCTGGTTTCGGCGCGCTTCCGGCTGCCGCGGGAGGCGTCGGAGCCTGTCCCGCCGGAGGCGTTGCGGGTTTTGCCGCCGCTGCCGCCGCTTTCTTCGCCGCGGCTTCCGCATCTGCTTTTTGGAGCTTTTCTTTTGCTTCCTCTACGTCCGAAGGTACCATGCTACTGAAGTTATAGATCAAATTGTGCCGGTCGAATTCCGAGAACTCGTACACGTCGGTCATCATAATGCACTCGGTCGGACACGGGTACACGCACAAGCCGCAGTAACAGCATTTGGCAATGTCAATATCAAAGCGCGGCACGTGCAGGCGTTTCTTCTGGCCGGTCGAGGTGACGCCAAGGTCTTGGTCGGCGGTTGCTTTGATGGTCTCGATAGAGATGCAATCCACCGGACAGGCGAGCGAGCACTGGTCACAGCCGATACAGTCGTCAATATTCACGTACAGCCGGTTGCGGGCGCGCTCGGGGAGCTTCAGTCGCACGTCCGGGTACTGCACCGTCACCGCAGGCGTGAACAGATGGCTGAACGTCACCCTCATGCCGATCGCAATGGTCGCGAGCGTTTGCCAGATGTTATGAAAGTATAATCGAACTGCTGACATATATACTCATGAATAATGAATATCGAATACAGAATTTCGAAAAAGATACTTCTAAAAAATTATTTACGTACGGGTAGCCGCAACCTTTAGGTTGCGCTTTCGAATAAATTCGCAGGCTGAAGCCTGCGGCTACCAAATTATTAAGGATTTTTCAGAAGCCGCAATAATGAAGTACCATTACAATACTAAAATTAACCCGACAGCGAAGATACACACAAATAAAAACGGCGTCAGGACTTTCCACGATGTGTACATAAGCTGGTCGACGCGCATGCGTGGGAGCGTCCAGCGAATCCAAACCTGCACGAACACAAAGAACATTCCCTTTGCCACAATCCAGAAAAAGCCCCAGACGGGTCCCGACATCACACTCCCGAACGGACTCGACCACCCGCCCAAGAACAGCGCGGCGGCTATCGCCGACACGAGGAACATGTTGGCATACTCGGCTAAATAGAAAATCGCAAATTTCATGCCGCTGTATTCCGTATTAAAGCCTTGCACCAACTCCGATTCCGCTTCCGGCAAATCGAACGGCGTACGGTTTACCTCCGCGATGCCGGCAACGAGCAGAATAAAAAATGCCGTGAAGGTAAACGGGATGATGAGCAATTTCTGGAGCAATGGAAGCGGACCGCCGAACACCACCCAATTCTGAATGCCGCCGTCCTGGAATTTCGAGACTTCGTTCAGGTTCAACGAGCCGGTCACCATCACGGAGATGAGCACCGCGAGCACGATGGGAATTTCGTAGCTCACGACCTGCGCGGCGGAACGCATCGCGCCGAACAGCGACCACTTATTATTCGACGCCCACCCCGCCATCAAGATACCGATAACAACCAGAGATGATACGGCGATGGCATAAAATACGCCGAGGTCGATGTTACTGCCTATGTATTCACTGCTGAACGGAATCACCGCAAACCCGGCGAACGTACCGACAAAAACGACATACGGCGCCATAATAAAGAGCAGTTTATCGGCGACTGTGGGAATTGTGTCTTCTTTCTGGACGAGCTTGAGAATATCCGCCACAGGTTGCAGAATGCCATGCCAGCCCGTGCGCATGTAGGCGACGCGATCCTGCATGTGCGCGGAGACTTTCATCTCCATATACAATGTCACGAGCGCGTACAAGAGCACGAACACCAACGGCAACGCCGCCAGAATGACGTACACGAGAATTGAATCACCTAATATGGAGCGTATGAGTTGTTCCATGTATGTTCAGTGGAACGCAATAAGAAATTCACAGTCATGGTGAGCGGAGTCGAACCATGATATGTATTTACAATCACCCTTCGACTCCGCTCAGGGTGACTACAAGCTCAAGTTTTAGAGTTGATGCTTACCTGTCCACCTCGCCAAGCACAATATCGACGCTACCGACAATAGCGACTAAATCGGCGATCATACAGCCGCGGGAAATTTCCGGCAGAACGCTCAAGTTCACAAATGCCGGCGCTCGCGCTTTCACGCGATACGGCGTCGTTGACCCGTCGGAAATCACATAAAAGCCAAGCTCGCCGCGCGGGGATTCGGTGCGGACGTAGACTTCGCCGCGTTCAGGGCGGATACGCTTCGGGATCGCCGCTTGCACATTGCCCTCCGGCAACGCCGCAAGCGCCTGCTCGATAATCCGGACGCTTTCCAGCATCTCCCGCACACGTACGATATACCGGTCCCAGCAGTCGCCGACCGTTCCCATTTCGCCTTTGCCTACCTGCGGTTGCCAATCAATTTTATCGTACACCCCGTACGGGTCGTCACGGCGCAAATCCCAATTCACGCCGGAGCCGCGAAGCATCGGACCGCTACAGGCGTAGTTGACGGCAACATCGGCAGGCAACACGCCGACGTTCGCCGTGCGTTTGATGAAGATTTCGTTGTACGTGAGCACGTCGTTCAGTTCTTTAACCTTCGGCTTAAAGTACGCGCAGAATTCCTTCGCTTGTGCGACGAATTTCGGCGGCAAATCGTGCGAAACGCCTCCTACCCAAATATAATTATAGAGGAGCCGCGCGCCGCAGGTCATTTCAAAGAGGTCAAGAATTTTCTCGCGGTCGCGAAAGCACCAGAGGAACGGCGTGAACGCACCCATATCGATGCCGTATGTGCCGAGGGCGATAAGGTGGCTGGCAATGCGCTGTAATTCCGCCATGATGACGCGGATGTATTCGACGCGCGGGGGAACTTCCAATTTCAGAAGGCGCTCGACGGCAAGGGCATAGCCCCAGTCGTTGTTCATCGAGGCGAGGTAATCCATCCGGTCGGCGTAGGGGATCACCTGCTGGTAGTTGTTCATGTGCTCAGCATGTTTCTCGAAGCACCGATGCAGGTAGCCGATATGCGGGATGACGTCAACAACAATTTCGCCGTCCACCACAATCTCAAGACGCAGCACGCCGTGAGTGGACGGGTGCTGAGGACCCATATTGATGATCATCTCATCGGTACGGATCGTCTTGCCGGTAGAGCTTTTGATCTCTCCCGGTTGGGTAACGTAATTCGTGGGAAGCGTTTTGTTGACGGTCATTTGAAAATAATTAGTACGGCACCTTCATGCCGTTGTAAAATTCGGGAACTTGAAAATCTTTTCTAAGCGGATGCCCGGGGTAATCGTCCGGACACAGGATGCGCCGCAAATCGGGGTGTCCATCGAACTGAATGCCGTACATGTCGAATGCTTCGCGCTCGTGCCAGTTCGCCGTCCCCCATACATCGTGGACGGAATGAATATGCGGGTTGTCTTTTGGACACGTTACCCGAATGACGGCTTTGTGCTTATGCACCATCGAGAACAAATGATAGACTACGCCGAGGTTGCCGTCGTTGTAATCTACTCCGCTCAGGCAACTCATAAAGTCGAATTGGAATGACGGTTCGTCGCGCAGGAAGAGAGCGATCTCCCGCGTGCGATTGGCGGCAACGCGAATCCACGGCTGAAGCGCATCGAGCTTCGCTTCGACGACGGCGTCCGCGAACTTCGCGCGGAGATTATCGTGTATTTCTTGGGGGGTCATACTTTCTTCTTCGCCAAACTTTCTTTGCGGACTTTCTCCTGCAATTTCATAATTCCTTCGAGCAATGCTTCGGGGCGGGGCGGGCATCCGGGAACGTACACGTCCACCGGAATCACTCTATCCACGCCTTTGAGCACGTGATAACCGTGTTCCCAATACGGTCCGCCGCAGTTGGAACAGCTCCCCATCGAAATCACGTAGCGCGGTTCCGGCATCTGGTCGTACAGCCGCTTGATGCGCGACGCCATCTTGAGCGTAACCGTGCCCGCGACAATCATGACGTCCGTCTGGCGCGGCGTGGCGCGGGGTATCACGCCGAAGCGCATGATATCGAAGTTGGACGCCGACGCCGCCATCATCTCAATCGCACAGCACGCAAGCCCGAACTGCATCTGGAACAGCGAGGAGAGCCGCGCCCAGTTCAGTAGACTGTCGAGCGAGGTGATGATGATGTTGCTGTTTTCAAATTTTACATCATGCAAACCCATTCGAAAACTCCTTTACTGTCTTTTACGACTATACGGGCGTTGGCTCTTCTACACGTTTCGGTTGTGCTATGTTGAGTGTACGATTGAGGCGCGGGATTTCCGGCTTCGGCTTATCCCAGTCCAAATCGCCTTTGATCCACACGTACGCGAATCCTACCAGTAAAATAATCAGGAATACCGCCATCTCGAGAAAAGCAAAAAGCCCTAACTCGCGATAAACCAGCGCCCAGGGAAAGAGAAAAATTACTTCAACGTCGAAGATCAGGAAGACGAGCGCAATAACGTAAAATCGCACGTTAAAGCGTACCCATGCGCTACCGACAGGCTCCTCGCCGCACTCATAAGACGAGAGTTTTTCCGGATAGGGACGTTTTGGGCGGAGAATCCACGACGTGACCAATCCGCCAGCCACAAAGACTGCGCCAAGAATAAGAAAAATGAGGATTTTGCCGAACTCGGTGAGCATCAATTCTCGATTTATTTCGAGCTGAGTGTTTAGTACAGAGGACATCCAAAAACATTTTAATATATACAAAAATTTGACCGATTGTCAAGAAGAACGAATACGCGGTTGTGATGCACTTTCATGCTCCGTATGTGAGATAAACGAAAGAACCACACGTCATGTGTGGTTCTTTACTGTAAGAAGCACATTTCAATCGTGATGCTGTTGGCAGTCAAGCCGATGGCTCTGAAACTACTTACCAAGGTCCAACGCACGACGTATTTTATTGAGCAAGACAGCAGGTTTAAACGGCTTTTGGATAAAATCAATCACTCCGGCATTGAAGATATCCGATTTGACGCCCGGCTCAATATACCCGCTTGCCAGAACAGCGCGCAACCCCGGATTCAGTTTCTTCATCTCTTTAAACATGTCGTACCCTCCCAACTTCGGAAGGCCCATATCCGAGAGAACGAGCGCTATCGTATTCCGGTGCTGTTGAAATACGTTCAAGCCCTCATCTCCATCCCGTGCGGTCAAGACGGTGTATCCTTTCATCTGGAGTACGATGGTCGCTAGCTCGCGCAACATATCCTCGTCCTCAACGAGCAGTATCGTTTCAGTTCCTCCCGGCGCTTCGTCGGTGCTCTCTTCAATGGATTCATCTCGTTTTTCTACAGTCGTGTGAATGGGGAAATACACATGAAAGGTTGTCCCTTTTCCAAGTACAGTCTCCACGTCGATCTCTCCGCCGTGGTACTGAACAATACCGTATACCGTCGACAAGCCTAATCCCGTGCCCTTCCCCAGCTCTTTCGTTGTAAAGAACGGTTCAAAAATTCTGCTTCTTGTCGCTTCATCTATGCCGGTTCCGGTGTCCGATATACTGAGGTCGAGATATGTTTTGTTCTCGGCGGCGGGGAGTTTCTGCTGAACGTGTTCTCCGGGCACAAGCCCGGTTGTGATCGTCAACGTTCCGCCTGCGGGAAGCATGGCGTCGCGGGCATTGACACATAGGTTTAAGATAACTTGATGAACTTGTGTTGCATCCGCCGCAATGGAGGGAAGCCCCTCGCCAAGTTGAAATTTCACGTCAATAATTTTGGGGAATGTTTCTTTCAGTAGTTTCTCAATTTCCCTCACAATTTCATTCACACGCACAGACTCGACCAACACATCCGCCTTCCGTGCAAAGGTCAATAATTGTTGAACGAGCGAAGCCCCGCGGTGACTCGCCTGCGTAATCGCCTTGGTGCTCGCGGCGACTTTTCCCGGATCACTCGGCATGCGTTCCAAAAGCGTAATATGGCCAAGGATAATGCCGAGGATGTTGTTGAAATCGTGTGCAATACCGCCTGCAAGCGTACCGAGGCTTTCGAGTTTTTGCGATTGGCGGAGTTGTTCTTCCAGACGCTTGCGCTCGCTGGCATCGACGTAGATCGTGAACACACCCACCTGCTCGCCCTCGATGACGATGGGATACGCTGTGAGCGCGACTTCGACGAGCGACCCATCTTTTCGTTTTCTGACCGTCTCCAGTTGAATAATCTCGCCACGCGACCTTCTCTTCGCGAGTTCCTCCACTTCTTCCTTCCGCTCTGCTGGTACAATCAGGTTGACCAAGGAGCGCCCTTGTACTTCCTCCGGCGTAAATTGGAACATATTGGTGAACGCCGCATTCACATCCAGGACGTTGCCGTATTTATCGCGCAGGACGATCGCTGAGGGCGAAGATTCAAACAGCTGGCGAAAGTACGCTGATTGCTGAAGCAGCGCCGCTTCCGCCAGTTTTCGCTCCTTAATATCAACAAAGTAACCCTCAAAATAGAGCAACTTGCCGTGTGCATCACGCACCGCGCGGGAGTCTTCGGAAATCCAGATTGTACTGCCGTCCTTACAATACACTTCATATTCAAACCCCATGACAGAGCCGTGTTGCTCAATCAATCGTTTGTATTCTTCCCGACGTTGAGAGTCAACGTATCCCTGGCGGGCAATATCGGTACGCGACCTGATGAGTTCGTCGGCAGACGCATATCCTAACATACGCGCGATAGCCGGGTTCGCCGTCAGGAACCGTCCGTCCGGTGTTGTTTGGAAAATTCCGATCATCGCGTGTTCAAAAATCGCGTGATATTTTTCTTCCGCTTGGCGTAACGCTTCTTCCGTTTTCTTGCGAGCGGTAATATCAGCATGAATACCGATGGAACCAATAACCCTGCCTTGCGCGTCGTACAACGGCGCGCCGCTGATGAACACCCA
>DASWKY010000195.1:0-4894 GCA_036396395.1 Bacteroidota bacterium
GGTCTGACCCGCACAATATTGAATACCTGCGCGCGTTTATCCGTTCGCAGTACCGCCTTGCGGACGCGGAATCGCATGAAGTAGATAAAAACGGGAATGCCAAGTTCTTCCTGAATAATATCATCGGTACTGTCGAGAACGGTTTGCTGATGCATGTGTGGGGAACACAACGCGATATATCCGAACGCAAACTGGCGGAAGAGGCGTTCAGGCAGAGTGAATCGAAATACCGGCACTTGATTGAACAAATGAATGACGGCCTCATGCAGGTTACGCCCGATAACGTCATTCTCTTTGTGAACAAGCAATTATGCGACTTAGTGGGTTATACGCAGGAAGAATTGTTGGGCAAAGTTGCAACCGACATTCTTACGGACAAGGCGGGAAAAAAGACAGTCTTTTCGAAACTCGAATTACGCAAAAAAGGTATCTCGGACCAATATGAGATTCAGCTCATCAAAAAATCTGGAGAACACATCTGGGTGCGGATCAGCGGTTCCCCGGTGTACGACCGGCACGGAAACGTTGTCGGGTCCATCGGCCTGCATACGGATATTACCGAGCAAAAACGGTCCGAGGAAACACTGCGCGCTTCCGAGAAAAAATTCCGCGGGTTGTTCGAAAACGTCCCCGACGGCGTCTATCAAAGTACGTCCGAGGGCAGGCTTCTTGCCGCAAACCCTGCGCTTGTCCGGTTACTCGGCTACGATACGGAGGAAGAGTTGTGCGCTGTGGACAGCACGGCTCAGTTTTATGTCGACCCATCGCAGAGACAAGCATTTCTTCTCGTGCTGAACAGGCAAGGAGAACTCCGGAATGCCGAGCTTGTCCTCCGCAGAAAAAACGGCGATATCATCACCGTCTTGGAAAACTCGCGGTGCATTCGCAACGATGAGGGTGAAATTCTGTACTACGAAGGCACGTTGACCGATATCACCGAGCAACAATCGGCTCGGGAAGCCCTCAAAGAATCCGAGCGGAAATACCGGATACTCACGGAGCAATCCAACGACGCCATTTATTTATTGTATGACGGGAAATTTGAAGTGGTCAACCAAAAGTTTGAAGAACTCTTCGGCATTTCAGCGGATGAAGCGCGTGCACCCGGGTTCAATTTCCTCGATTTGGTCGCGCCTGAAAGCATCCCGCTTATTGAAGAACGACAGCGCATGGTCAAACGCGGCGAAGAACCGCCCTTGCGGTACGAATTTAACGCACGCTCACGCCGTGGCAAGCTCATTCCTCTTGAAGCTTCTGTCTCCTACATAACGTATAAAGGGGGGATGGCTGTCCAAGGGATTTTACGCGACGTGACGGAGCGTAAAAATGCGGAAGAAGGACTGAAGCAGATGCTCTCCCTCCTGCAGAGCACTCTCGAATCAACCGCAGACGGTATTCTGCTCGTCGACCAGAGCGGAAAAATCGTAACCTTCAACAGGCGCTTTTCACAGCTCTGGAGAATTCCGCAGGAAGTCATCGACCGCGGAGACGAAACAGCTCTCGTCTCCGCTCTTGACCAGCTCAAAAACCCGGATGCATTCGTTTCGAAAAAAAACGAGTTGGAACAAAAACCGGAAGCAGAAAGCTTTGACACGATTGAATTCAAAGACGGACGGGTGTTCGAACGATACTCTATCCCCCAACGTGCCGAAGGAAAGGTAGTCGGGCGTGTGTGGAGTTTCCGGGATATTACCACGCGCCTTCAAGCGGAAAAAGCTCTCCGGGAGTCGGAAGAGAAATACAGGACGCTCTTCGTAGAATCGAAAGACGTTGTCTTTATCAGTTCGGTGGATGGGCAATTCATCGACATTAACCCTGCAGGCGTGACGCTCTTCGGTTTCTCGACCAAAGAAGAATTGATGCGGGTGAACATTGCGAGTGAATTGTATTTTAACCAGAATGACCGGAAGGCATTCCACCGGGTTATCGAACGGTATGGCTTCGTTCGCGACTTTGAACTCATCCTGAGACGCAAGGACGGGGAAAAACTTATTGTACTCGAAACTGCGACGGCAGTCCGCGATGACAATGGAACCATCACCGCGTACCGCGGCATTATCCGCGACATCACAGAACGCAAACGGCTCGAAGAACAACTGCGCCAGGCGCAAAAACTGCAGAGCATCGGCACACTTGCCGGCGGCATTGCGCATGACTTTAACAATATCCTCGGTATCGTTTTAGGGTACATTTCACGGCTCTCAAGAGACAAAACCAACATCGAGCGTATCGACCAATCGATCAGTGCGATTACAAAAGCAACGGAGCGCGGGACCGGACTTGTCCGCCAGCTTCTCACCTTCGCGCGGCAGACGGATGTTACGCTCGAATCCGTGAATGTCAATGAAGTCGTGGATGAAATCGCCCGCATCGTTCAAGAGACGTTCCCGAAAGCAATCACTCTCTCACTTGAGTTGGCACAGACCCTCCCCTCTATCATAGCGGATAGCAACCAGCTTCACCAAGCTCTCCTGAACCTCTGTCTTAATGCGAAGGATGCCATGCCGCAAGGCGGCAGGCTCACCATCACCACGGAAGTAATGAACGGTGAGCGTGTCCGATACCGATTGCCCAAGGCGTTGGATGAGAGTTATGTGTGTGTCAGTATTTCAGATTCCGGAACCGGAATGGATGAAGCGACACTCAACCGTATTTTTGAGCCGTTCTTCACCACGAAGCGACGCGGCGCCGGCACCGGGCTGGGCCTTGCGGTCGTCTATGGAATTATCGACAGCCTTCGCGGGTTCATTGACGTATACAGTGAACTCGGCCGCGGCACGACGTTTAGACTGTATTTCCTTAACCCTCAAGGAGAAGTCATACACGCCGATAACACACCAACACTTCGAGCCGATATTCCCGGCGGCACGGAAACCATTCTTGTCGTTGAGGATGAGGATATGCTTCTCGAACTTCTTAAATCAACCCTTGAAGCCAAAGGCTACCGCGTCCTGACGGCACGGAACGGCGTTGAGGCAGTCGATGTGTATCGCGAGCAATACCGGGGTATTGCCGCGGTGATTACCGACCTCGGACTGCCCAAACTCGGCGGACTTGAATCCTCAATGGAAATGATGTCTATCAACCCAAAGCTGAAGGTAGTCTTTGCGAGCGGCTATCTCGACCCGAATATCAAAACGGAACTCCGCAAAGCGCCGGCAAGCGACTTTATCCAAAAACCGTACGACACCGACGAGGTGCTCCTGCGTGTGCGGAGCCTCATTGATTCTCCAAAAACATAACCGTTTCATGAAAGAGTGCCATTTCTAAAAAATAATCTTGTGTTTTATCGTGAAGTACATAACCCCCTGCGGCTCAAACAACAAGCCGCGTCCCCCTTGGTAAGGGGGACAAAGTACAGTCCGGGTACTTTTCCCCCTCCTTAACAAGGAGGGGTGTCCGCCAGAGGCGGACGGGGAGGTCGCTTTCATCTTCTGACTGAAACGCAATATTATTTATTGGAGCCGGTACAAGTAGAACATTGATGGCAGACGATTGGAACCCGAAAGCACTCAACATACCGCACAGAGCCAAAAAACCATTCTTGTCGTCGAGGACGATGAAATGCTGCGCGACCTTGTCGTAGGCGTTCTTGAAGAAAACGGGTATAGCGTCCTGACGGCAGTTGACGGGCTTATGGCAGTGGATCAATATCGCTTGCATCAACAACGGATTTCACTTGTGCTTAGCGACATGGGCTTGCCGAAACTCGGCGGCTGGGAGGCGTTCCTCCAGATGAAAGAAATCAACCCCAACGTGAAGACTATCATGGCAAGCGGCTACTTCGACCCAAAAATGCGCGAAGAAATGATGCGGGCAGGAGCTTTGGACTTCGTCCAGAAACCCTACGTGATGAATGAGGTTCTCCAAAAGATTCACGACGCCATCGCTTGACCGTACTTCCTCTCTTTGTTGATTCTTGCTTCTTCGCCTTTCCTTGAATCTCTCTCAAATTTTCAGCATTATGATACACAGAAGCCTGAGTGTATCATATGTTACTCATCTACCCAACAATCGAAATCAGCCATGAAGCATGCATTTTCCTTGTGCGTGGCGAGCAGGGTTCTGAGCGGAAGTATTCTCTCGACCCCGTGCAAATGGCAATTCTGTGGCGCGGCGAGAACGCAAAAACCCTGCATGTGGTGGACCGTGACGGCGTCGCCGATGGCGTTGTCCGGAATTTCGACGTGCTGAAGCGGCTTGTGGAAGCCGTAGATATTCCCGTTCAAGTCGGCGGCGGCTTGCGCTCCTATGACGAAGTGAAACGATTATTCGATATCGGCGTGTACCGTGTTGTCATTGGCACCGCGTCTGTGGAAAACCCCGCTCTCGTCGGAGAACTGATTAAAGAATTTGGCGCGCGCAAAATCGCTATTAGCATCGAAGCGCGTAAGGGACGTGTCCAAACTGTCGGCGGCACCAAAACCACGGACATCACCCCTCTTCAATTGACTTCGAGCATGAAAAAAATCGGCGTCTGCCGCGTATTGTACTCGGACCTCGATTTGAATCAAGAAGAATTGACCCAGCCGTATTTCGATACGCTCAAAGAACTCGCCGCAGAAAGCGGCATTCGAGTGACTGCAAAAGACTGCGTCTACAACTATAAAGATTTAATTCGGCTTCAAGAACTTGAGAAATTCGGCGTTGATTCGGTCGTGCTCAGCAAACCGCTGTACGAAAACCGGTTTCCCTGCCAGGGCTTATGGCGTCTGAACGAGAGCGCATTGACCGATTTGGGACCGACGAGAAGAATTTGATTGCCTATCAGACTTCTCAAAAAATTCAGGTAGGACATACATTTGCCAAGGGCATCCCCTCGGGACTTGCCTGTCGAGCCGTAAATATAATTCAAAAACGACAGACAGGAATGTCTGTCCCACCAATCAAATAA
>DASWKY010000196.1:0-6625 GCA_036396395.1 Bacteroidota bacterium
TTTGTCGAAGCGAACGGGGGAATTACGTATGCGCTCGCGAAAGCCGAGCACTACGCTTCCCTTGCCCGCCGGAACCTCTCCAGCCTGCCCGAATCGAGGGCAAAAGAATCGCTTCTGCAGTTTGTGGATTTCGTGATGGAACGAAACAGTTAACCCTCTCGCACGAGTATCAGCCAGCTTTAGACAAAACCTCTTTCACCGCTTCTGACAACGAGCACCGGGCATGGCGCGTTCCGCACAACCTTTTCGGCTGTACTACCGAACAGGATATGCTCCATTCCCGTATGTCCATGCGTTGCAATGATAATCAGGTCGACCTTTTTCTCTTGTGCGTGCTGGTTGATCTCGTAAAAGGGCCTGCCAACGCGGATCGTTTTTTGCATGACGACGCCTCCGCCTCGTTGAGCCTCGATCAAGCGGTCGAGTTCCTTCGCCGCCCGTTTCCGCAGTTCTTCTTCGACGTTGGGAAATCCCACCTGCCCGAAACTAAAATCGGCGGGATAGACGGTCGGCTCGACAACATACAAGAGTTCAATCGAGGCTTTAAATTGGCGGGCGAACGGAATGGCATACGTCAACGCGTTCCTCGAGTGCGCGGAAAAATCCACGGGCACAAGGATGGACTGAAGCCGAATGGCTGCCGTCTTAGATGACCGTACGGTCTGTTTCTTTCTGGGCGCTCGTTTCGTTTTTGCCATCGGTTACACCCCCCTTTCCGGAAATCCAAGCATCGAGTTCGCTTTTGAGTTTCGATACATCATGGTCGGTCATGCGCAGTCTCTGCGCGACAATCTCCGCCAGTTTGAGAACGACCTTAATGCCGAGTGCAGCATTTTTTTCGATAATCTGGAATAAGTCGGGACGGAAAAAGCCGATCAACAGACAATCGGTTTTGCACATGGCAGTCGCTGAACGCGGGGATTCATCCAACAGAGCGACCTCGCCGAAAAAGTCGCCGTCGGCGAGCGTGGCTAACTCCTTCTCATTACCGTCTTTATCTTCGATACTGATGAGGACGCGTCCCTCTTGAATAATGTACATCCCCAAGCCGGGGTCGCCCTGATAAAAAACCGGTTCGTCCGCATGGTACTCCCGCTTGTGGACGATTTGCGCGACCTCGCGTAATTCAAAAAACGAAAGCCCGGAAAACGCCGGAATTTTGCTCAGCAGTTTTTCCGTCGAGCCTTCGGGCAATACCCTGTCTGAAAAAATATTTTTCCAGATGGTGCTTTCATTCGAGGACTTTGAATTCGCCATAAGACAATGTGCCCTTCACAAAACTGTAGAAACTTCTGAAAAATTCTCAGAATATTGTCATGCCGAGTTCGCCGCGGCGAACGAGGGATCTCGCCCTTATATTTGAACGAAAAAACGAGATTCCTCGTCGCGTTGCTCCTCGGAAGGACATCTTAATTCTGTTTTTCAGAGATATCATGTAATCAATCGTACACGGAGGTCAACCACTCGTACTTATCGTTGCCGTTTTTCACCACGTCGAAAAATGCTTTTTGCAGTTCCCGCGTGATAGGCCCGGGCTTCCCGACTCCGACCGCTATTCGATCCACGGAACGGATCGGCGTAATCTCCGCCGCCGTGCCCGTGAAAAACGCCTCGTCCACCGTGAAGAGCATTTCACGGGGGATATTCATTTCCACAAGGCGGTACCCTAAATCTTTTGACAGCGTCATGATCGTCGAGCGGGTGACACCGGGCAATAACGCGGCTGAGATCGGCGGCGTAAAGACCGTTTCATCGCGCACCAGAAAAATATTTTCGCCGCTTCCCTCGCTCACATTGCCGAACGTGTCGAGCGCAATCCCTTCGACGTACCCGCTAGCCAGCGCCTCTAATTTAATCAATTGTGAATTCAAATAATTGCCGCCGGCTTTCGCCATCGTGGGAGCCGTGTTGGGCGCAAATCTTTGCCACGACGCAACGCATACGTCAATCCCCTTTTCGAGGGCTTCCTCGCCCAGATACGCTCCCCATTCCCACACCGCAATTGCCGTATCGACGGGACAACCGAGCGGATTCACGCCAAGCTCCCCATACCCGCGGTACACAATCGGGCGGATATAACACGCCTTCAGTTTATTCGCCCGGATTGTTTCTTTGATCGCGTTCGTCAATTGCTCTTTCGTATACGGTATTTCCGCCCGGTAGATTTTGACGGAGTCGTACAGCCTGCGCAAATGCGCGTCCAATCGAAAAATCGCCGACCCGCGTTTCGTCTCATAGCACCGAATGCCTTCGAACCAGCTCGAACCATAGTGGACAACGTGGGAGAGAACGTGGATACTCGCCTCGCCCCATTTCACCTGTTTCCCGTTCATCCAAATGCTTTCAACTTTTTTGACCGGCATGGGTGGATCCTTTTTCTTATGTGAGAGTAATGAAAATCCTACAGTGAAATCTCATAGATCCTGTATTTTTTGTTAATGACGCCGTTCATCGCTTCCGCCGCCCTGACCATCGGCGTGTTATCCTCCAACACCCAGCTTGCCTCGCCCCAGGTATAGCCGATCTTCTTTGCGCGAACTGCGGTTTCATAGAATAATATTCCTGCCGCCCCGGTTCGCTGATACTCCGGCAACACTCCCAACACAATAGTACGCACCCCGTCGATCAGTTTCTTGTTGAAAAAGAGATGCTACAAGCCGGTCAACAAGCGACCCTTCTTGTTCTTCTTCAACACAATATTAATATCGGGAACTGAAAGTGCAAATCCAATCGTCTTGCCGTTGATTTCGGCAAAAATGACAAGCTCCGGCTCGACCACAGGTTTGAGGTCGGCGGCGAGCGCGTCAATTTCTTCGCCCGTCATCGGTACGGCTCCCCAGTTCTTCGCCCACGCTTTATTGTAGATTTCTTTGACAAGCCGTACTTCCTCCTTAAAGCGTTTCATGTCCAGAGTTCGGAACGTCATGCTATGGCGTTCCAGCATCAGGCGGTGCACACGCTCCATTTTATCCGTGTACACGGTCGCTTGCGTCAGGTAGAAGGCGTACAGGTCTTTCAGTTTTTTGAAGCCGTATGCCTCAACGAGTTGAACGTAATACGGCGGATTGTACGGCATAAGCAGTGTCGGCGAAAACTGAAACCCCTCGAAGAGCAAACCCCAATCATCGTTGACGGATGGATTTGCAGGTCCACGCATCGCCGTCACACCGCGTGACTGCAAATACTGTTTGGCGCGGTCGAAGAGCGCGTTGGCGACAGTTTGGTCGTTGACCGATTCGAAGAAACCGAAAAAGCCGATATTCTCGCCGTGCTCTGTGTTATGATTGTGGTTGATGATCGCGGCGATGCGCCCAACCATCTGCCCGTCCCGTTCGGCGATAAAAAACTCCGCATCCGCGTGTTTATAGAAGGGATTCTTTTGTTTATCCATGATTTTTTGCCTGTCCATCAGCAACGGCGGAACCCATGCCGGGTTGCCTTCATAGATCGTCCATAAGAATTTAACGAACCGGTCGCGGTCGGACTTCGTCACAACGGTGCGAATGTGAATTGCGCTCATAGGTTAATTAATTGTATGAGGCTTCTGAAAAATTCCAAATAATTTGGTAGCCGCAGGCTTTGCGATGTTTGCATCCCGTCGCATTTTGACGGGATAGCCTGCGTATGTAATCGAAAAACGCAACCTAAAAGGTTGCGGCTACCAGTACATAAATAATTTTTCACAAGTCTCTATTGGAAAAAACGAAAAAAAACCGCAGACGCGAACGCCCGCGGCTTGCACACTACGAATACATTTGAAGCAGAATCATCTCAGTTCAATACCTGAAGTTTTTTACCGACGTCGGAGAAAATGGAGAGAATCGTATCCAAATGCTCGTCCTCGTGAGTCGACATGTAGCTGGTGCGGAGCATCTCCATACCCGGCGGAACGCCCGGGCGGATAAAGGCATTCACAAACACGCCGGCATCGAATAAGTGTCTCCACATCACCAACACCTTCTCCGTATCGCCGATAATGACCGGCACAACGGCAGAATCATGCTCGTTGACGCGGAAACCCATTTGCTTAAACCCCGCGCGCATTTTCCGCGCGTTACGCATTAACCGGTCGATACGCTCGGGTTCCTTCTCCAAAATATCCAACGCCGCAAGCGCCGCGGCAACCGATGCGGGAGTAGGGCTTGCGCTGAAAATAAGCGCGGGCGCCTGGTGTTTCAAATAATTAATGACCGACCGGTCGCCGACAACAAAGCCGCCCAGCGACGCGAAGGTCTTACTGAATGTGCCCATCGTCATATCGGTTTCTTTAATAAGCCCGTAATGGCTCGCCGTGCCGCGCCCGCCCTTGCCGATCACCCCGACGGCGTGAGCGTCATCAACGAGAATGCGTGCATTGTACTTGCGTGCAACCCGCACCATATTCGGCAAATCCACAATCTCGCCCGATGTGCTGAAGACGCCGTCCGAAACGATTAGCTTGGGAATATCGGGAGGCAGTTTGGAAATAACATTCTCCAGATGCTTCATGTCGTTATGTTTATAACGAACAACGGGTTGCGACGAATCCCCGACCATCGAAGCCGCTCCAGCCGCCATGAGATTTCCAACGACGATACACGCATGGTTGTCTTTGTCGGAAACGACAAACTCGCCAGGTTGAACAAGTGTCGGGATAATACCCTGCGCTGTGATATATCCTGTCGTGTACAATAGACAATCTTCTTTCCCAAAGAACTTGGCTAGCCGGTCTTCCAATTCGACGTGCAAATCGAGCGTTCCGGTTAAGTATCGAGAGCCTGAACATCCTGTGCCGTATTTTTCGGTCGCTTTGATTGCCGCCTCTTTCACACGCGGGTCTGCCGTTAAACCGAGGTAGTTGTTCGACCCCGCCATAATGACTTTCTTGCCGCCGATTCGGACGACGGGTCCTTCACTCTCTTCAATAGCATGGAAATATGGATACAACCCAAGCGCCTTCGTTTCATCTGCCCGTGTAAAACTGGTACATTTATCGAAAAGATCCAATGAGGACTCCTATAAAAAAAAATGAACGAGAATTTCTCCCTCCACTCCCGCTCTCTTTTGCTTCTCAAAACTTTTTTGAATATACTTGATAAAGGCTGTAAAGTCAATCCAAACTCTTTGTTGATGCGGAGGAAATATCGCTAAAGTCATCGTCACGGGAGGAACCGGTTTTATCGGCAGTCATGTCGTTGAGCACTTGATTCAGCAGGGCTTCGATGTCCACTGTCTTGTGCGTCCAAGCCGCGGTAAGCTCGGCTGGTTAGAAGGCTTGCGTGTTCAGGTCGTTCAGGTTGATTTAACCAACGCAGATGCGCTGAAGCCTGTTTTGCAAGATTCGGAATACATTTTCCATATTGCTGGAACGACGAAAGTACGGCGAAAAGAAGAATACCACATCGGCAATGTGCTCACTACCAAGGCATTGCTCGAAGCTCTGAGGGGAAATTCGCGGCTGAAAAAATTCTGCCACATCAGTAGTCTTTCCGTCGTAGGACCCAGTCCGGACGGCGTACCGTTGAATGAAGACAGTCCGTACAGACCTATCAGTTTATACGGAAAAGCAAAATGCGAAGCGGAGCAATTAGTAAACAGCTTTTCTGGGAGCATCCCCGCCGTCATTCTGCGCCCCCCGACCGTGTACGGGCCTCGTGATACCGATGTGTTTGAAATGTTCCAATGGACAGGCCGCGGCATTATGCCGCTCATCGGCAAAGAAGAAAAAACACTGAGCATGATCCATGCGAAAGACCTCGCGCGCGGTATTACGGAGGCAACGTTGTCGGAAAAATCAACCGGCAACACGTACTTCATTTCGAACGAACCAATTTACCCGTTTTCCATGATTGTAAAATTACTGACAGAAATACAGCATAAGCGTAAAGCTTATATGGTGCAATTGCCCGATTTTGCCATGATGGCGCTTGCGGCGTTAGCTCAGTTTGGGGCAAAATTTGCTTCGAGGCCCAATATTCTTAACCTCGACAAGGTCAATGAAATCCTCAAGCCCCACTGGATATGCAGTCCGAAGAAGATTAAGGATGAACTCGGATTTCAATCGAACATCTCGCTCGAAGACGGATTTCAAAGCACATATGAGTGGTATAAACAGGAAGGCTGGCTGTAGCTGTTCACACACTCGTCTTGTCCTACTGCCTACTTTTTCGTATAATGATAAAGGCGATGGAGTTCGCCATTAACCATTCCAGCGTTTAAGGAATTAATGACTCCTACACTGATGCTTCTGCAGACGTGATAGGAGTTTTTTCATTTTAGGAGACACCTGCAACATGAAAGAATACATACTGATATTCTTAGGCGGCGGAATTGGCGCATCGGCGCGATACTGGCTGGGAGGCCTCGTCCACGAACGGCTCGGGAGCGCTTTCCCGTACGGCACCCTTGCCGTCAACGTGTTAGGATGCCTACTCATCGGAATACTCATGAGCACACTGGAGGAACGCTTTCTCGCCTCGCCTCAACTCCGACTCTTTCTGACCATCGGTATTCTCGGCGGGTTCACGACGTTTTCGTCCTTCAGTTACGAAACGATAGCACTGTTGCGCGGCGGAGAAATGCTGAATGCCGGTCTTAATGTCTCAGCCGGTATCATTGCCTGCCTATCGGGAACATGGCTGGGTGT
>DASWKY010000197.1:0-3671 GCA_036396395.1 Bacteroidota bacterium
AGTTGTCTGCATAACCTTCGGAAACCGAGGTACAACGCCACGAGGGCGAGGCAGTAGAATACGAGAAGGCTTCCTAATATCCATTCAATCAACGGCACACACTGTTCTTAATAATTGATATCGAGAAACAACCTAAAAAACTGCTCTTGTGCGGTAAGCCCCGGGACAAGGGCTACTTGTTCCCGGCGCGTGAACACTGCTTCGCCCCCGGCAAAAATATCGCGTATGAATTGAGACCGTACGCCGACGCTAAGCTGTCCGGCTTTTTCAAGAACACCTTCAAGAAAACGTTTTTCTTCTCCGTCCTCTGCTCGATGAGCAAGACTGAAATGTCCCGGCCCTCGCCGAACCGCTTGATAGGAAACATCCACCAGCCAGTCGCTATGCGGTCGTAGCCGTAATGCTATGGCGTACCGGTCGGCGTTGGGACCGATACGCGCTCCGAGACTCGCGTCGTAGTGCGTATACACATTAAGCGAATCGTTGTGTGTGTATACCCACGGGTCGACACGTGTGTACGACGCGCGCACTTCCAGCGGCTTTACGTCGAACGGCGATGCCCAATGAATACCCGCCTGGTATGCAAGCTTATTGCCCCAGTAGTCGAAAATCGATTTTGACCAGTTCAGGTCGTCAATGAATACCTCGCCGAACAGGCGAACGCCGGGCGATACGACGGCAGAGACATCAACGCCGATCATGTTGTTATCGCGGTCGCCTTCCTGATGCTCGATGAAATGATACGGCACAAACGGGTTGAGATAGGCAAGCCGCACTCCCCGACGCGCATAGACAACAGTTTCGTACGCGCCCAGATATACGCCGTCGCTCAAACGGAAATCGAGCCTGTGCCCGGCAAGGTACCTGTCACTGCCGATGCCGTTTAAGTTAGCGTGCATGTACGAAAACCGAACGCGTTCAAAATTGAGTGTGAAATGTAGCATATCCATCGGTTCGTTCGATTGCGAAAGACCGAGACGCTCGTCCAGACCGCTTCCCCAGCTGAGATGCATGCGTCCTGCATACAACCTAAGGCGCCCGTGTTCCAGCCCGATATACCCCGTCGCCTGGTCGGTAAACACATTCTGACCGACAGCCACTTGCGGCGTTCCTTCTGACGGATTAAAATTTGACTGGGGGTTCTTTTCACCACGCAGTAAACTGCTTCGCGCACTCGCGCCGATAAATACATGCTCACCGAACCGAGCACGCAGTGTGCCGAATGCGGACGTTTCCGAGAGTGTCTCATCTCCAGCCGTAACTCGGCCGCGTGAAATTCTGAACTCCTGCATTACCCTCGTATCGAGAAATAGCTGAACGTCCCCCTCTTCGAAACGGTACACATGCCGCTCGCTATTTGACTCCTCGTCTGCCCCTATTTCGGGGTCGGTAAATTCCCCGAGCATGAAATCTAGCAATTCCTTATCAGCATTCGAAAGGTCTTGAGCCTGCCGAGACATGCTCTTCAGAAAAAAGAGTACCTCTGTGCGTGTGAGGGGAAGAAGCCGCATCCGGTACGAGTCAAACATGCCGAGCGTTTCACCTTTCACCAACAACGGGTACACCT
The DNA here is from genome assembly GCA_036396395.1 of Bacteroidota bacterium. Taxonomy (GTDB): domain Bacteria; phylum Bacteroidota; class Ignavibacteria; order UBA10030; family UBA10030; genus JAKEEG01. Next base: position 1,568 of record DASWKY010000197.1, read on the forward strand.
GATGGTCGAGCGGTACGAACACAGACTGCGCTGAGGCCTGCGTTCCAACGAGGGTAGCACACGTCAGGACGATAATATGTAAAAGAGGCTTCATCTGCTTCCGAATACAAAGATACTTATTCTTTTCATTATTTGAGACTTCTGAAAAATAGAATTAAGATGTCATTCCGAGGAGCAAAGCGACGAGGAATCTCGTTTTTTCGTTCAAATTCAAAGGTGAGATCCCTCGTTCGCCGCGGCGAACTCGGGATGACATTATTCTGAGAATTTTTCCGCAGTCTCTATTTATCCAACATCAACCAACGCCGCCGCTCGTTTTCCGCTCAGCACTGCGCCTTCAATTGTTGCCGGATAGCCCGTATTCGTCCAGTCTCCCGCTAACAAAAAATTGCTCAAGCCGGATTCGGCGGAAGGGCGCAATGGTTCAATATCAGGCGTGGGGGAGAATGTCGCCCGCTTTTCTTTTATAACCAATGAGTGCACAACGGTTGCCGATGCCGCGCGAGAAAGCACACGGCGCATATCCTCCATTGCAAGAGCAACAAGCTGGTCTTTTTCCACGGCGACATACTCCGCCGCGCCGCTAATGACGAGCGACAAATACTGTCGCCCTTTTACCGACGATTGTACAAACATACCCGACTTGTTAAAAATCCATTGCACGCGCAAATCGAGCAATGCTACGAAATCTTCTTCCATCACAGACCGGTCGAGCCAAAGGTGAATGGTCACGATGGGTGAAGATTCAAACTTCGTTAAGTATGAAAGTAGTGGTAGCGTGGGGTCATGGAACAGAGGCTGGAGGGCATAATACGGAAGTGCGCTTATATACGTTCGCGCTGTTACTACTGATCCGTCCTCACAGCGCACGCCCTGAACGCTGTTACCGTCTGTGAGTATTTCCTTCACCCCGCAGTCGGTTCGTATCTCTGCGCCATGCATTTTGAGAAAGCGCACAGCCGGGCCCACCAGCAATTCGCTTAAACCCACACGGGGAATAAGCAACGATGAATCTTCCCGCGTGCCGGCAAACGCCGCCCTGAGCACTCGGAAAAACAACAATGCCGAGACAGTCTTCGGGTCGTCGTTCAGCGTACCGATGGCGATAATATCCCAAAGATACTTCTTGTTGACGCTCGTTTGTCCTAATGACGTAAGCCATTCATCAACGGTGAGATGTTGAAGCCGTTGCTCCTTTGTAGATGAATGCAAGAATAATTCCAATCCCACGCGCAATAGTTTGAGGCGGTCGTTGAACGATAACGATTGCAATCTCAACAACCCCGTTAACACATGTAGTGGTGAAGGTATTGCCGGACACGCGAGCGATGCTTTCCCGCGTTGTGGGTGCAGAAAATCAATATGCAGGTTGGGCTGGAGTGTCGCAAGGTGTTCGGAACCGATGCGCTTGAGGTAGCGACGCGTCTCGTGGTAACAGCCCATCAAAAGATGCTGGCCGTTATCCACCGTGTCGCCGGTTGTTTCGTCTATGAACGAATACGTTCTCCCGCCGAGGAAGGGACGCTGTTCGAGCAAGAGGATTTTTTTTCCGCGAGCGGATAACTCCACGGCGGCGCTTAAGCCGCTTAACCCGCCGCCGATGATAATGACATCATATGTTATGGATGAATGGGACACAGTAAAAAGTCAATAACGAATATCGAACACCGAATAATGAATGTCGAGGGTTCTCTTCATTACTCACGGTTCCTTATTCGACAGTCATTATGAAGTTGCTTCAGGCAGGCAGTTCGATAGGAACGATTCGGTACACGAAATTAGGCAGGCGGTTCCGGAGACGAAGTCCCATGGCAATAAAAAGCTTGAGCGGCGACGACAGGCGGATGCGCTTGGAAAACACATCGTAGTTCGCTTTCTCAATACGCTGTAAGAGCAGGTAATAAATGTTCCCCATCGCACGAGCGGCATAGAGAAACGGCTTATCTTCTTCGGCAAGAAAGCCACGGGCTTTCTTGTAATAGTAATGCGCACGGGCACATTCGAATTTCATCAACTCAACAAACCGCTCGTTATACTCGCCGTTACGCAGTTCTTTTTCAGAGTAGCCGAACCGCTGTAAATCTTCCTGCGGGATGTACACCCT
>DASWKY010000198.1:0-3798 GCA_036396395.1 Bacteroidota bacterium
GGCCCGCAAGATGGTCTGCGAGTGGGGCATGAGCGACAAACTGGGTCCTCTCGCTTACGGCGCAAAAGAAGAAGAACTGTTCCTTGGGCGTGAAATCACAAAGACCCGCAACTTCAGCGAAGAAACCGCCATTACCATCGATGCAGAAGTAAAAAAGATCGTTATGCTCGCGATGAAGCGGTCGGAAAAAATTCTACGAGATAACCTGCCCATTCTGCACCGGCTCTCGAATGCTCTTTTAGAGAGAGAGATTCTTGACTCTACAGAAATCGACACGTTGATGCGCGGCGGAGAGCTTCCCCCCGTGGAAAAACGCAAAAACGGACAACCACAGGCTCCCGCCAACACTACGGCGCCGGTTTCGGGTACCTCAGCAACCGATACGACAAAATCGAAAAAGTGACCATGGGTGAACGACGTGGCGACAGTACCGCATCCCCGGACACACTAGCCGACGCGCGGAAGAAGACGTTCAACGATGAGCTCCAGCAATCCGCTACGATTGACTACCGTTACGAGCTGATCCGGAAAACCATTCACCTCTTCTCCCTCTCCATTCCAATTATTTATTCCTTCATCTCCAAAGAATTGGCACTCCAGCTTCTCGTTCCGATGACATTGTGGTTCCTTGTGGTGGACATCGCCCGCTTTGTCCACAAACCTACTGCCGATATTTTTTACCGATGGTTCGGCTGGTTGTTGCGAAAACACGAACGCAATGCCCTTCAGAAACGCTTGAATGGCGCAACCTACGTCCTTATCGCCTCTACACTCTGTGTGTTTGTATTTCCCAAACTGCTTGTGATTACCGCGCTTTCAATTCTTATTATTTCGGATACTACCTCGGCACTGGTCGGGAGGCGTTTCGGCAAGCGGCCTTTCTTCGAGAAGAGCGTGGAAGGCACAATCGCCTTCTTCGTCACTGCGGTGCTCGTCGTGTTTGTGACGCCGAAACTTGACGGACTTCCGATGGAATACATTATCGGCATCCTCGGCGCCGCAGTCGGTGCGGCTGTTGAGTCCGCTCCATTGCGTCTTGACGACAATCTTTCGGTCCCAATCAGCATTTGCGCGGTTATGTGGGGATTGTACGCCCTATTGCTTCCTTCGTTAGACCTTGCCTCGTTCCCTGTATAGTCTTAAGGATGTTTTTATGAGAACTTCTCTCCGTCTTTCCTTTGTGTTACTGACTGCGTTATGTTCCCTCGACTGTGACGTCCCGAAAAGCCTCGCAACCGGTGACGATGATGAAATCATCGTCTTTGCCGATGACTCTACGTGGAGCGCCTTGCATACCGTTCTGCGGGAAACATTTGAAGATACCGTCTTCACTCCTCAAGCGGAAGAATGGTTTACACTTCGCAGGATTGATTTTTCAGAATTCGACCAGTATACAACGCACAAAAACCGCATTATCATCGCGCCGCTCAACGGCGAAGGACCAGCCGCGGGGTACCTCGTCTCCGCACTGGATTCGACGGTTCGCCGCCTGGTCGAGGAAGAACGGGAATTCGTTTTCACGAAATACGACCTCAACGCCAGACAACAGCTTTCGATGTACCTGACCGCGCCGAATCTTGCCTCTCTACGCGCGGCAATCCTGGGCCGCTCTGCCGACTTGCTGTACTATTTTATCAATATGGCGCTCAAACGCGAACTTGCGTCGCTGGAAGCAGAAAGAAAATATAACAAACAACAGATCGAACAAAGCCTGCTGGAACGCTACGGATGGTCCATGACGGTTCAACACGATTATGTCGTAGCGATAGACTCGGCGTCCGCCCGGTTCTTCTGGATGAGACGTGCGACGCCTGCGGATATGGAGCGGTGGATATTTGTCCATTGGATTGATACGGAGAGAGCCGACTGGCTGACGGATGAATTTGCGCTAAGTCTGCGGAACACGATAACGCAAACATTCCTGCGCACCATTGATGACGAGGCGTACGTGGAAATTGCCCCTTATCATTTAAAGATTCAGCGGGTCGATTTTCTGGGAAGGTTCGCGTATGAGATGCGCGGGAACTGGAGGTTCACCGATAAGACGGGCGGAGGACCATTTGTCAACTATACCTTTTACGACCCGGGGACCAAGCGCATCTATCTCATAGACGGCTCCATTTTTGCGCCCCGCGTCGAAAAGAAAAAACTCATCCTTCAACTCGACGGCATCTTGCACACGTTTCGCACAGAGCACGCTATCTCTTCTCAACAGAGCGCGCAATGACATACTCCGGCGACATAACGCACTGTTTATGCGCACACGTGAGGAATAGCTGAACGAAGAATCTTTTCGAATTTGTCCGGCGACACGGGCTTCGCGATGACCTTATGCGCCCCTGCCGATTCCAGCGCATCGGTCGTCGCCCACGAGTCTTGTCCCGTCACAATCACGATGGGAATATCGCGTAGTTCAACGTGCCGGTGCGCCGCTTCAAGCAACGCCAAGCCGCTCATCTTCGGCATCGCATAATCGGAAAACACAATCTGCGGCTTGTGGCGGAACATCATCTCCAACGCTTTCTGGCCGTCTTCCGCTTGTAAAATACGCGCGCCGGGAAATACACGGGAAATATACTTCACGTGTAATGCGCGAACGCCGGGGTCGTCATCCACTACCAAGACATCCGCCCTGCCGTTGCTTTGATGTTTCGAAAAGTATAAAAAGAATGTCGTTCCTTTTCCCACCTCGCTGGTCGCCCTGATTTCACCGCCCACTTCTTTCATAATGTCCGCACATAGGCGCAATCCGAGACCGCCGCCTTTTTCTCCGGCTAACCCCGTGCGAGAAGCTGTGCCTTGTTTGGTAAAGAGCTGGTTGAGATCTTCTTTCGTAATACCTATGCCAGTATCGCAGACTGCGAGTGTTACTTCGCCTGCCGTTTCACCGGCGAGGGAGAATTTGATCGTCCCGCCCGCAGGCGTAAACTTCAATGCATTACTGACAAGATTATTTAGTACCTGCATTACTAATTGAGGCTCGGCAGAGACAACACAACCTGCCGGAATTTCCATCGCAAGGTTGACCTTCTTTTGTTTTGCAACAGGCGAAAGAAGCTGGAATGTCCGCTCGCCGATAGCGGCAAGGTCGGTCATGAATTGATTTTCTCCGGTTCCCGATGATTTCTGAGCAGGCTTATCGAGTAACTCGTTAATCAACTGAAGTTGACTTTGTGCCGCGTCATGAATAAAGCCGAGGAACTGTTTCTGTTCGTTTTTGGAGAGCTTTTCTCCTTCCTGCATCAGGAGGTCGCAGAAACCGAGAATACTTCCGAGCGGAGAGCGAATATCATGAGATAAGGCGGCGAGCAGTTTATCTTTACGTGCATTCGATTGCGCAAGGGATTCTTCCGAAACCCTCAGGGCGTCGACAGACTCGCGTAACTGCCTTTCGTGTTCTTTCCGCTCGGTAATATCTTCCAAAATACCTTCGAACATCACCGGATTTCCCCGGTCATCTTTGATGACGCGGGAATGTTCGAGCACCGTAATGCGCGTTCCGTCTCGTCGTTTAAGCTGTAATTCCACGTCGCGGCAGAATCCATACGTAAGCAGGAGTTCCATCAGCCGCTGGCGGTCACGCGGATTCACGTAGAGTTCTTTCGCAATGTCAGTATGACGAAGTTCATTTGCAGAGCTATAGCCGAGAAGCTTGAGCAGAGCCGGATTGGCGTTGATCAATTTACCATCCGAGCCTACCTGAAACATGCCCTGTACGGAATTATCAAACAGTTCCCTGAAATTCTTCTCGCTCCGTGTCAGCGCTCGTTCCGCTTCTTTGCGGCGGGTTGCGTTCCG
>DASWKY010000199.1:0-2064 GCA_036396395.1 Bacteroidota bacterium
ATCCGGATAAATCCAAACTCAGCAAGCGGCAGGGTGATGTGGCGGTTGAGGACTACCGCGCGAAAGGTTATCTTAAAGAAGCGCTTGTCAATTTTGTCGCGTTCCTCGGCTGGAACCCCGGCGACGAACGCGAAATTTTTACGATAGAGGAATTGATAAAAGAATTCTCGCTTGAGCGCGTAGGCAAAGCCGGTGCGGTATTCAATATTGAGAAATTGGATTGGTTTCAGGAACAGCATCTGCGTGCAAAGCCTGAGGCAGAAGCGCTCGGTATGCTCAAAGAGGAGTTGAAGAAATCGAAGTTTGCCGATAAGAATTTCGATGACGGCTATTTACTCAAGGTGATTCAGGCGATGCGGGAGAGGGCGGCGTTTGTACGGGATTTTGTCGAGAAAAGCCCGTATTTTTTCGAGCCGCCCAAAGAGTATGACGAGTCGGTTGTGAAGAAGCGGTGGAAGCCAGAAACGTCTGGACAGTTACTTACGTTGTTGGAAGAATTCTCAAAGCTGAATAATCCGACGAAAGAAGACTTTGAATGGGCTTTAAATGGTACTGCCGGTCAATTTAACATCGGCGCTGGTGAGCTAATACATCCATTGCGCTTGTCGCTGACAGGAGTAGCGATAGGACCAGGAGTATACGATATTGCAGAGGTTCTTGGCAAAGACGAAACAATTAAGAGAATCAAAAAAGCAATTGAAAAGATAAAATAATAGAACACAGAAGAAGCGGATTAGACGGATAAAAGCTGATCAAAAAAAGACTTAAGATTTATCCGCTGTTATCAGTTTGATCGGCTTCTTCGGTGTCCTATTTCTTTAGGTTTATAAAAACCCAAAAATGGAAAAGAAGAACAATATTGTTATCAACACAAAAGTCGAAATCGCAGCTCGCCGGAACTTCATCCGTGATATCATCGAGGATGACTTGAAGTCCGGCAAGTACGGCGGCAGGGTGCAGACGCGCTTTCCTCCCGAGCCGAACGGCTATCTCCACATCGGCCACGCGAAATCCATCTGCCTGAACTTCGGCGTTGCACGGGATTATAAAGGCAAATGCAATCTCCGTTACGACGACACAAATCCCTCTAAAGAGGAACAGGAATACGTTGAGTCTATTAAAGAGGATGTCCGGTGGTTGGGGTTCGACTGGGAGGAGCGGGAATTCTACGCCTCCGATTATTTTGAACAGCTGTACGAGTTTGCCGTCCAGCTTATCAAAAAAGGGAAGGCGTTTGTGTGCGACTTGAACGGCGACCAGCTCCGCGAGTATCGTGGCACGTTGACCGAACCGGGCAAGAATAGCCCTTTCCGCGACCGCACAGTGGAAGAAAACGTAGAGCTCTTCGAGCGTATGCGAAGCGGCGAGTTTCCGGACGGGTCGAAGTCTTTGCGCGCGAAGGTAGATATGTCCTCGCCCAATATCAATATGCGCGACCCGGTCATGTACCGGATCCTGCGCTCCACGCACCATCGCACGGGCGATACGTGGTGCATTTATCCGACCTACGACTGGGCGCACGGGCAATCGGATTCCATCGAGAAAATCACCCATTCACTTTGCACGTTGGAGTTTGTCGACCACCGCCCGCTGTACGATTGGTATCTCGACCAACTCGGCGTCTACCATCCCCAGCAAACTGAGTTTGCACGATTAAATTTAACCTACACCGTCTTGAGCAAACGGCGACTGCTCATGCTTGTTGACGAAAAGCATGTGGGCGGCTGGAACGACCCGCGCATGCCGACCATTTCCGGTTTCCGGCGGCGCGGCTACACTCCGGAATCGCTCCGGATGTTCGCCGAACGCATCGGCGTAGCGCGCAGTGAAAGCATGGTGGACGTGACGCAACTCGAAGACTGTTTGCGCGAAGACCTCAACCGCCGCGCGCTGAGGGGAATGGCAGTCCTGCGGCCCGTGAAGGTTGTGATTGAAAATTATCCCGATGACCAAGTTGAGGAATTAGCGGCGGTCAACAACCCCGAAGACGCTTCCATGGGAATACGCAACGTGCCGTTCTCGAAGGTATTGTATATCGAGCAGGACGATTTCCGCGAAGACCCG
>DASWKY010000200.1:0-3033 GCA_036396395.1 Bacteroidota bacterium
GAATTCTTTATACGCAACGTTGAGATTCCCCCGTTGGGTCGGCACACTCGTATTGAGCTGGCTGTCGTCGGGACGGGTCGCTTCGTATATATTTTTCCACCATAAAAAATTATCATGTTTGCGATTGAGATAATTTCCTAAAACCATCAAACTTTGATGCGGCGAAAAATCATATTTGAGTTTGGTGAAAAACGACCAACGGTGGTAGGTGTCATTCATGCGATAGCTTTCATCAACCGTGCGATTGACGCTCAACTGATATTGCAACGCATCCCAACGCCCCGAGTAGTCTACAAGAGCGCCGGAATTAAAGCGGAGTCCGGTGTACCATCGCCAGCGTTCGTGGCGCGGCTGGTCGTATACGCTGGAAAACACACGCACGCGCGCTTGCGGCTGGTCGCCGATGTCTTTCGTAATGATATTGATGACGCCGCCCAAGGCACTGGAACCGTACAACGCTGACCCTGCCCCTTTGACCACTTCGACTCTCTGAATGTGATGTATCGGTATCGTCTCCCAGCTAATTTCTCCAGTATCGCCGGTGAGATACGGAAGCCCGTCGAACAGAATCAGCACTCGACTCCCGACCCCCCTGCTATATCCACTCGACCCTCTGATATTGATTTGGTCCTGCAACACATTCACGCCCGGCACATAGCGCAAGGCTTCATCGAGCGTAATATTATTACGCTCGGCTATATTCTGAGCAGTCACCAACGAAACACTAACCGGCACTTCCTGTAAACTCTGTTCTCTTCGGCTTGCCGTCACCACAACAGCCTCAGTTTGAATGACGACAGATTTTAAACTGACCTCCAGCCGTTGCATCGGGGCTTGCGTAACTGGAAGTGCTTTCGATATAAATGTTTCATATCCCACCATGGAGATCGCCACCGTGTAAATACCGACAGGTAAATTAGTAAACGTGAACGAACCATCGTCATTTGTCACTCTGCCTAACACGGTGCCGCGCAAGACAACATTGGCGCCCACGAGAGGCTCCTGCGTCTCCGCATCAAGCACTCTGCCGTTGAGAGATGCGGACGGAACTTGCGACAAAGCAATCGTTGCACTGAGCAGCATCAGCACGATATAGCTGGTAAAATTTCTCAAAACGGCTGGGGCGGCAATTGGTGAAAATTAACGGAGATATTGACCTGCTCGATAAATTCAAAATCATGTATAATAATCGACCGCGGCAACGACGGATTTGACGCCATGCTATAGACCCCCACGACTCGCAACGCGCCGGCGTTTATTTCATCCTTGAAGCGCTGGATGACAGCAATGTATTTGTATTCTCCCGGCGGAAGGAGAAACGTATATGGTGCCGAATCAACGTCAAATGGTAAATTTGCTGTAAGCGACGGATAGACGTAGATACGGGGCGGGTTTGCAAAAATACCGGCAAACACGGTGACGGAATCAAGAGGATAGTCCTGCGACGCGACAATCCATAGATTCACCAAGCTATCAGGCGACGGCCATGTCCCTACCACGAAGGTAATAGTCCCTCCGAACCCCGGCTCAACCGGCGGCGGTGCAAGCCCCCCTTCACAGGAGAGAAACAAAAGTACGGACAAGAAAAGGGCAACAAATCGCATGGTGAATGGAAAAGTAACGATAAGAGGAATGAAATTCAACTGAAGTTCTTCTTAGTTTACACTTTCGTTGTTAGTGCGAGAAAATACCTTGAGATGATTTTTCCGGTTGGAAATATTCGCACTGTTACGTATATTAGCGTCGCTATGTCGAATCCGAAGCCGAGACTGCTGAATTGAGCGTTGATGACACAAGCAAGAAAGACGACCGGCAGAGAACTTCGTATGATAAAACATACGTTCGTTCACTGTTTGACCGGGTCGCATACCGGTACGACTTGCTCAATCACGTGCTCAGTTCTGGCATAGACGTCTATTGGCGGGCGAAAACCGTTCGAGTGCTCGGTGCGTATCATCCGAAGCAGGTTCTTGACGTCGCCACAGGTACAGCCGACTTAGCAATTCGTTCGGCACGACTTCAGCCGGAGCGTATTATCGGCATTGACCTATCGGAAGAGATGCTGAAGCTAGGCAGAGAAAAAGTTACGCATCGGGGATTGAATAATCTTATCACGCTCCAGATAGGCGATGCCGAAGATTTACAGTTCAGCGACAATTCGTTTGATGCAGTGACGGTGGCATTTGGAGTCCGGAATTTTTCTGACCTCGCGCTTGGGCTAAGCGAAATGCACCGCGTTCTGCGGACCCGGGGGGTTGCTGTTATTCTTGAATTTTCACAGCCGTCAGTCTTCCCTGTCAAACAACTGCACAGGTTTTTTCTGTTGAAGGTATTACCGGCAGTCGGCGGGTTCATCTCGAAACAGCGCGAAGCGTACGAGTACCTCCCGAAAACCATCAATGAATTTCCAGACGGCAAGTACATACTCGACCTGTTACGGAGCGCGGGCTTCTCATCCACCGAACAGTATAGATTGACGTTCGGCATCGCGACGATCTATGTTGCAATAAAATAAAGGTACATTACTACTACGAAATCAATGACAGATCGAATAATACGAATTGGACATAGCCCCGACCCAGACGACGCATTTATGTTTTACGGGCTATCAAGCGGTAAAGTTAAATTGGAAGGAATAACAGTAGAGCACGTACTCGAGGACATTCAGTCGCTCAACCAGCGGGCGATGACAGCGGATTTGGAAGTAACGGCAATTTCCGCCCATGCGTTTCCGTATGTCGCCCAACACTACTGGCTGATGAGAACCGGAGCAAGTATGGGTGAAGGATACGGTCCCGTGCTTGTCTCGAAACGATACAAATCGCTGGATGAACTGAAGGGGAAAGTCGTCGCTACGCCGGGTAAATTAACAACGGCGAGCCTACTCTTCAAGATTTTTACGGAAGGAATGCTTAATATTGATATTCCATTCGACCAAATCATGGACAGGGTTGAGAAAGGCGAATTCGACGCCGGCTTGCTTATTCACGAGGGACAGATAACATATCACGAGCAGGGCTTTACGAAAATTCT
>DASWKY010000201.1:0-7300 GCA_036396395.1 Bacteroidota bacterium
GACGGAGGAACAGAACCCTACGCCTCCTCGCCGAGACCGCTCGGCGGCGTTGTGAAAGAGTTAAGTCCGGTTGTTGAGGCGGTTGCAAGCTTGACACGCCTGAATAGTGAAGCGAAGGTTGGTCCGAACAATGTTCGTATGGAGGGATTTGTAACCGATAAGTCATTCTTTGATGTGTTCGGGTTTCAACTGACCGAGGGGTCTTTACAATCGGCACTCACCGCTCCTGAAGCGATTCTCTTGTCGAAATCGACAGCAGAAAAAATATTTGGCGCCGAATCGCCGGTCGGAAAGACGTTAACCCTTGAAGAGTTCGGTGATTTTATCGTTACGGGCGTCGTAAATTCTCCTCCCGGGAAAACACATTTAGAGTTTGATTTCCTCGGTTCATCCGCGATCTTGCCGTTGCTGGAACAGGAAGAAAAAATTTTCCCGGCTACGACAAATTGGAAAAATTATTACACGAACTATACCTATGTACGCCTGAAAACCGGACATCGTGCCGATGAACTCATACCCGTGCTCGCCTCGATTCCAAAAACCTACTACGGCAATCTCGAACTCGAAACACGCGACGCCGGGTATTCGTTCGAGCCTCAACAGCTGACACATATTACTCCCGGACCAATTCTTTCGAATAACCTCGGCAGAGCGATGCCCGAGTTTGTTCTGTTGATAATCGGCGTACTAGCGAGTATTGGGATGGTTGCCGCTGTCTTTAATTACGCCGGACTTACGCTCGCGAAATCGCTTTCACGCGCCAAAGAAGTGGGGATTCGCAAAGTGGCCGGGGCAGACCGCAAACAACTGATCGCCCAGTTTCTGGTGGAATCTATTGTCGTACTCCTTCTTGCTGTCATTGCAGGTGAAACGTTCTTGAGGGTATTTCTTATTCCGGGGTTTCGGGGATTGCAAATGACTTCCGGGCTGAACCTCGACTTCAGCTTGGACGCGACCACCTATCTTCTCTTCTTTCTCTTGGCGCTGGTGACAGGTATATGTGCTGGCGCCGTTCCGGCGGCGGTCATGTCCGGGTTTCGTCCGGCTCTGGTGCTGAAGAGTATGGCGGGGATCCACATTTTTTCTCGCGTGACGCTCAGAAAAATTCTTCTCGGATTCCAATTTGTCCTCTCGCTCGTGCTCGTTATTGTTGTGATAACGATCTATCGGCAATTCTCATATACCCAAAGCGTCGATTACGGGTTCACCCGCCAGAATATCATCAGTATTCCTTTGCAGGGAAATTCGTATGAGATGGTCGCCCACATGGTCAGCAAGTATCCCGAAGTTGCCGACTATACGGCGGTATCTCACCACATGGGGACGTGGGAAGACAGCTCGATTGATATCCGTTTGACTTCCGACGGTGAAAAGATGACGGTCCGCGATTACAGCGTTGATGAACGCTATCTTGCCAATCTGGAGCTTGAACTGATGGCGGGAAAGAATTTTGAGAATGACGCGCCGGGTCTCAACAAGTCTCGTGTGATTGTCAACCAGAGGTTCCTTGAATCCTTTGGGCTCGGTTCCCCGACCGATGCTGTCGGGAAAACCCTGTTTCTCGAAGATAACACTCAAGTACAAATTGCCGGTGTGCTTAAAGATTTTCTGTACAAACCGTTGGTCTACCAGTTAGAACCGGTGATGTTGAGATACCAGCCGGATTCGTGGCGGTTCATTCTTGTCAGTACGCATGGCAACGACCCGGACGCGACCGTCGCGTCTCTCCAAAAAGGCTGGAAGGAAATAGACTCTGCACATCCGTTTGAGTACCGGTTCTATGATGTCATTTTAAAGGAAGTGTATAACTTTTTTGCCGATATCGTGGTCATGATAGGCTTCCTCGCGTTTTTGGCGCTGACAATCTCGCTGTTGGGACTTCTGGGCATGGTTACGTTTAGTGCGGAATCGCGCACAAAGGAAATCGGTATCCGGAAAGTGATGGGGGCAAGTATACGCCAGATTGTGTTGATGTTCGCCAGGCAGGAACTGGTTCTTCTCCTTTCCGCTTCTGTCGTTGCTGTTCCGGTCAGTCTCTACATCGGTGGAATGCTCTTGGATTCCTTCGCCTACAAAATTACCCTGGGCGTCGAAATTGTGCTGAGCGGTTTGTTCATGGTATTTTTTTTGGCAGGAATCGTTGTTGCTCTCCGCGCACTGAAATCGGCTTCCGCAAATCCAGTGGAAGCGTTGCGGTACGAATAGAAAGGCGGAAAGAATGGTCTCCCATTATATGAAGATCGCTGTGCGAAATCTCTTAAAGCACCCTTTGTATTCTGCTATCAACATTGGCGGATTGGCGGTGGGACTCGCGTGCACACTGCTCATTCTGCAGTGGGTGCGCGATGAACTCAGCTATGACCGGTTTTATCCTGATGCCGAATATCTTTACCGGATGAATTGGGATTTTAAAATGGAGCATAACGAAGGAGTCGGTCCCGGCACGCCACCACCACTTGCCGGAAAAATCGGGCGCGAGGTTCCCGGAATTGTGGCCGCAACACGGTTTCGCAACATAGCAAATACCGTTGTCCGCTCACAGGATAAATTTTTCTCCGAAAACGGTATCATGGCAGCCGACTCCAATGTCTTCAACCTGTTTGATTTTTCCATGATGCAGGGAGACCGGTCGACCTCTCTTGTGGCTCCGAATAGTGTAGTGCTAACCGAGAAAACCGCTCGGAAATATTTTGGAGATGAACAGGCTGTTGGAAAAGCGTTATACATTGGAGAAACAGTTCAGGACATGTACGGGATATACCAGAATCTTTTCACTATAACCGGCGTCGTTCAAGACCCGCCGAACAATTCACATATTCAATTCAACATGCTTACGTCGATGTCGTCGTACCCTGAAGTTGCCTGGCGTGACTGGAGTTGGATGTGGATGCAAATGGCGACCTATGTGAAACTGGAGCCTTCTGCAAAGCTTCCTATGGTACAAGAGCGAATCCACGAGGTCGTCAAGAAGTACCTGTCAGAATCCAGGCGCGGGATTTCTTACGACCACATTGTAAAAAACAACTGGCGATGGAATTTCGTGCTCCAGCCGATGACCGATATTTATCTCGGCTCTCGCAATCGGTTGGGACCGACAGGTAACCGGATGAATGTGTATCTCTTTGCTACGATCGCATGGTTTGTCCTTCTTCTCGCGTGCGTCAATTTCATGAATTTAGCAACAGCGCGTTCATTGACCCGTGCACGAGAAGTAGGAATGCGGAAAGTGTTGGGCTCGGAGAAGAAAACGCTCATTGTTCAATTTCTCATGGAGTCGTTCCTCTTCAGCGTTCTTGCGATGCTGATAGCTCTGTTGCTCGTGGAAGTCTTCCTCGGACAGTTCAACCTTCTCTCTGGAAAGTCCCTTGAATTAAGTCTTGTTGACCCGCCATGGTTGCCAGCTGCGTTACTGTTGCTGACTCTGTTGGTGACGGTGTTGGCAGGTAGTTATCCCAGCATTTATTTTTCTTCATTCAAACCGTTACATGCGTTCAAACGCTCTTTCAGCGTCCGTACGAGGCGGTGGTCGTTAAGAAACGTTCTGGTAATATTCCAGTTTACGGTCACAACCGGTTTGATTGCCTGTACCATTCTGGTGCAACGACAAATGAATTACGTCGGAAACGCAAATTTAGGTTTCAATAAAGACGGAGTTGTGGTCATTTCCAACGTGAATAATCGGCTAGGAGGTCAAGTAGAGGTTTTCAAAGAAAAAATCAAAAGCCATTCCCAGGTCGTACGTGTTTCCGTTACGACCGGAGTGCCGCCGTACTGGGGATTCCAAGACAGCTACAGTGCCGAGGGACAGGGAGACAAATCGTTCGACCTCATCTCGTACCTGACGGATGAAGATTTCGTAAGCACGCTCGGCATCGACATCATCCAAGGTCGTGGCTTCTCCAAGGAATTCTCAACGAACTCATCCGGCGTAATATTGAACGAAACAGCAGCAAGCTTAATTGGATGGGAAGACCCTATCGGCAAGACGATTACGTATCCTGGCGGCAACGGAACATTCCAGGTCATTGGTGTAATGAGGGATTTTAATTTTCTCACACTGCGTTCGCCCATTACGCCGTTCGCACTCTTTCACAATGCATCGAACACGTACCGAATTCCAAGTTCGTTCGTTGTCGTACGAATTACGCGAGACGACATACAAGAAACTCTCAAACAATTGGAATCGGAATGGAAAACAGTTGCGCCCACTACCCCGTTTGAGTATGAGTTTTTGGATAAGAGTTTGGAACAGCAATATCAAGCCGAGCGTCGTTTTGGCGAGGTGTTTCTGGTGTTTTCAGTGCTGACTATTTTTATAGGCTGTATCGGGTTGCTGGGTCTTGTGTCTTTTTCAACCGAGCGGCGTACCAAAGAGATCGGTGTCCGCAAAGTGTTAGGGGCGTCCGCTCCGGGTATTGTCGGTCTACTTTCGAAAGAATATATCATACTCATCCTGCTTGCCAATATACTTGCATGTCCATTGGCATACATGACAATGAATAGTTGGTTAGAGGACTTTGCCTACCGGGTCGACATCAGCTGGTGGGTGTTTGCGCTCTCGGGCGGCTTGGCGCTACTCGTTGCACTGTTGACAGTGATCGTACAAGCGCTGAAAGCCGCGCTAGCAAACCCAGTTGAGGCATTAAGGCACGAATAGAAAGGCGGAAAAAAATGATCTACAATTATTTGAAGATCGCTGTACGAAATCTCATGAAGCACCCTCTCTATTCTGCTATCAACATTGGCGGATTGGCGGTGGGACTCGCGTGCACACTGCTCATCATCCTGTACGTTCAGGATGAACTGAGCTTCGACAGCTTTCATGCGGATGCAGAGCGTATATATAGAGTAGTAGAGGAACGGCAAACACCGGATGGCGTTAAGCGATATTTTGCCAATACGATGGGAACCATCGCACCGGCGTTGCTAGCCGAATTTCCGGATGTGCAGGCAGCTGTCCGTATTCGCGACCGTGCCGGGTTAGGACGCGTTGCTGTTGGGTATGGTGAGTACAGTGCGTACGTAGGTGACCATCTGATGGTGGAGTCTAGCTTCTTTAATGTGTTTGACTTTAAACTCCTTCAGGGAAACGCTGAAACTGCACTCAGCGACCCTCGATCAATTGTTTTGACGGAACGCTCGGCGAATCAATATTTTGGCTCCGAGAATCCCATCGGAAAAATTCTTAAGACCGACCGCTTTGGCGATCTCAAAGTGACCGGTATAGTACAAAACCCGCCGAAGAACTCGCATCTTGATTTCAACATGCTGTTTCCTTTTGCAATAGTCGAATCTATTGAGGGGTGGAAAAGGTTTATTAACTCATGGGATTCCGATGGGTTTATCACGTACGTCAAGATGAAAGAAAACATATCTGTCGATGAATTTAACGCAAAACTCTTGGCGTTAGTAGAACAACGGAGAACGGAGCAAGAGCAACAAGCGCGAATCCCCTCTCTTCAAACACTTACAAACATTCACTTTGGCTCTGCTCATTTAGAAGCCGACAACAATAGTAGCAAGGGCGAGATTGCATATCTCTATGTCTTTTCCGCTGTTGGGCTTTTTGTTCTGGCTATTGCTTCCATCAATTATATGAACCTGGCGACTGCGCGTTCGATGAAACGCACGAAAGAAATCGGGATGCGCAAAGTTGCCGGAGCGCATAGAGGACAGGTGGCTATGCAATTTTTCAGCGAATCGGTTCTGTTTTCCGTGCTCAGTTTCGTGGTCGCCATTCTCATCGTCGAGCTGATATTGCCGGCTTTTAACGCGTTGGCGAATAAAACTCTCGCGCTTGAGTTGGCGTCTCACATGTCCTTGGTATTAGGAATCGTGGCGTTAGTATTGACTGTCGGTGTGATTTCCGGCAGTTACCCGGCAATCTATCTCTCGCGGTTAAGCCCAGCCGCCGCTTTTAAAAGCGAAGTGAAAACAGGAACGAGAACTTCCTTCTTGCGACGCAGTCTTGTTGTCGTTCAATTCAGTCTTTCCATTATCATGATCATCGCGACATTTGTTGTGTCCAACCAACTTGATTTTATCCGGACGAAGAACCTCGGTTTCAATCAGGAGCAACTCGTTGTGATTGACATCAACAGCGGCGCAGCGCGACGCGACTTTGTTTCGATTAAAAACGAAATGGGGAAAATTCCCGCTGTGAAGAGTGTTTCGGTCTCCTCGCGTGTCCCGGGCGAATGGAAAAACATTACGCAAATCAACGCCGTGCCGGAAGCCGCGCCCGAAACAGATATACGCACGATGTACTTTATGGCGATTGACGAACAATTTTTAAATACTTTCGAAATACCCTTGGCAGAGGGCCGAAATCTTTCAAGCGAGATGGGTACCGATACCACTGCCGTGATCATCAACGAAACAGCGGCACGAGTATTCGGTTGGGACGCTCCCGTGGGTAAGGAAATCCGGGTACCCGAGGAAAATTTCGTCGCCCGCGTAGTTGGAGTTGTTAAAGATTTTCATTTTCAATCTCTTCATGAGAACATCGGCCCGCTCGTGCTGGGGCATTGGAACAATCCGTTTTATCCGATCGATTATTTTACATGCCGCATTACCACGTCAAATGTGCAGAAAACGTTAGCGGAGTTAGAGCAGGTGCACAAGCAGTTTGACAGGGTTACGCCGTTTGAGTTTAATTTTTTGAACGAGCGACTGAATGATTTCTATCTGCAAGATCAACGGGTAGGAGCAATTTTCCGCATCGCCGCGAGTTTAACAATAGTTATTGCCTGCCTCGGATTGCTGGGCCTTGCCGTTTTTGCGGCAGAGCTACGCACGAAGGAGATTGGTGTACGAAAAGTCTTGGGCGCCTCGGCGGCGGGAATTGTCCGCCTGCTTTCGATGGATTTTATTAAGCTCGTGCTCATTGCGAACCTCATCGCCTGGCCTGTCGCTTACTATGCCATGCATCAGTGGTTACAAGATTTCGCGTATCGCATCGAACTTACCTTGTGGGTGTTTGCATTGGCGGGAGGTGTGGCTCTGTTGATTGCTCTGTTGACGGTAAGCATGCAAGCGTTGAAAGCGGCGTTCTCAAATCCGGTTGAGGCATTAAGGCATGAGTAAAAGTCTCATTAATGAATAAAGGGATCCCATGTTCACAAACTATTTGAAAGTCGCCCTTAGAAATCTTGCACGGCATAAACTCTTTGCGTTCATTAATATTTTCGGGCTTTCGTTGGGAATTGCATGCGGAGTTATCATTATGCTGTATGTCCAGAGTGAGTTATCCTTCGATGAATCCTTTACAAAGAAAGACAATCTTTACCGAGTACTGACG
>DASWKY010000202.1:0-5881 GCA_036396395.1 Bacteroidota bacterium
TTTACCATTGAGCCAGCCCAACAATTTGTGAATCCGGCGTTAGTGCATCCGGATGGCTACGTCGAAACGCTCCGGCATAAACACGGAATGGATAGTTCGTTTGCCATGAGGCTGAAAAAGACAGTCTAAAGATACCTTGCCGTGTTTCTACTTTTGTATTCCTTCCGTTTTCTCATTATATTTTGCTCGTTCTACTGAAGATGCTCGCCAATTCTCTTATCACTCGCCAATTCGATTCAGTTCCAACTGATAAGAACAAATAAGGAGAACAGTATGAAGATCCTCCACACGCTTGGTTTCAGTATTTGCCTTGTTGTGTTTTTTTTGCTTTCATCCGCTCCGCAGGATATACCAAACGACCCGCTCGTATCAACATTCTCCATTGTGGCGGTTGACCTCGAAAACGGCGACGTCGGTGTAGCCGTGCAATCCAAATTCCCGAACGTGCGCCCCGTTGTGCCGTGGGCGGAGGCAGGGGTAGGAGCTATCGCCACGCAGTCGTTCGTGAATGTGTCCTACGGCTCCAAAGGCTTGACGCTCATGCGGAACGGAGCAACAGCCGCGGAAGCCATGCGCATCTTAGTGGCAAATGACAGTGCGAGCGGTGTCCGCCAGGCGGGCATCGTGGATATGCAGGGCAATGCCGCAAGCTGGACGGGAGCCGAATGTTTCGATTGGGCGGGTGGAATGACTGGAGCAAAATCAGGCGGGAAGGGAGAGTTGATTACAGGCAAGGGGTTCGCCGCTCAGGGGAATATCCTCGTAGGAAAGGAAACTGTCGAAGCAATGGCAAAGACGTTTGAGAGCACCAAAGGTTCGCTGGCGGATAGGCTTGTTGCCGCGTTGCTGGCTGGAGGAAAAGCCGGCGGCGACAGGAGAGGGGAACAATCAGCCGCATTGCTCGTAAAACGCAAGGGCGCGGGCTATGACGGCACGACGGATGATTATATCGATATCAGCGTGTATGACCACGTAACACCGCTTAAGGAACTTGAGCGGCTGTATAATTTGCACAAGCTGTTTTTCTTTCGATCCGAAGCGAAAAATTTACTCAAGATTGACGCCGCCTTATGTAAAGAATTGCAAAGTATGTTGAATAACAAGGAATATAAAGGTTTTATCTTCTATACAGGACCGGTCAATGGGTCGTTTGACCAAGCCACCAGTAAAGCGTTACAGGATTTTATGGGCTGGGAAAACTACGACGTTCGCATCCGGCAAGACGACATGATTGATAAGGAAGTCTTGGAAGATATCCGGAAGAACTACGCGGCATGGAAACAATCAACGAACAAGAAATAATCGTGTCGAATACTATGGACCTTCAGCAGTTGCTTTCGTCCGAGCTTGCTCGGATGGAAGAATCGCAGACATTTAAGTACGAAACCGAACTCCAGTCCGCGCAAGGGGGCGTCGTCAAGGTCGGCGGAAAAGACGTGGTGATGCTCGCCTCGAACAACTATCTGGGCATGTCGAACCATCCGAAAGTCCGGCAAGCGGCGATCCGCGCAATAAAAAAATATGGCTATGGCGTTGCCTCTGTGCGTTTTCTCTGCGGCACGTTGACGATTCACCGCGATCTGGAGAAGAAGATCTCAACATTCTTAAAGACCGAGGATACCATCCTGTTTTCTTCAACGTTTGCGGCTAACGTCGGTTTTTTCTCAGCCCTCACGAATGAAAAACTTGGCTTCGAAAACTACAAGGATGTTATTTACAGCGACCGTTTAAATCACGCAAGCATCATTGATGGCCAGCGCTTGTGTCGCACAGAAGTAACGGATAAGAAAATCTACAACCACAACGATACCGCACACCTTGAACTACAACTCAAAGAAGACGAGGGCAAAGACTACCGTTTGCGCATTATTGCGACGGACGGCGTCTTCAGCATGGAAGGCGACCAGGCGCCGCTTCAGAAACTTGTCGAGTTAGCCCGAAGGTACAATGCGTTATTGTTTGTGGATGATGCACACGGAATCGGCGTCGTCGGCAAGACGGGTCGCGGAGTTGCGGAAGAGCAGGGTGTATTGGGACACATTGATGCGCTGGTTGGTACACTCGGCAAGGCAATCGGAGGGGCGGCGGGCGGATATGTAAGCGGCTCGAAAGAACTCATCAGCTACCTCCGTCAAAAAGCGCGCACGTATATTTTTTCCAATTCCTTGCCGCCGTCGATCGTCATGGCTACGAGCGCGGCGTTCGACCTGCTGATGAAAGACCGGTCAATTGTAAAGCGTTTGCACGACAATACGGCGTATTTCCGAACGGAAATTAAGCGCTTGGGTTTTACGATTCTTGAAGGAACGCACCCTATTGTTCCGGTGATGCTTGGTGAAGCTTCAGTTGCACAAGAGATGAGTAAAAAATTACTGAAAGCAGGCGTGTATGTGAAGGGCTTATGGTTTCCAGTTGTTCCAAAAGGAGAAGCGCGATTGCGTGTGCAGATCTCAGCAGCGCATAGTCGTAAAGACCTCGACCGTGCGCTCGCCGCGTTTGGTAAAGTCGGCAAAAAGATGAACATCATATGACCCCAACGTCTACGAAAGCGGTTTTAATATCAGGTGCGAACGGTGAAATCGGACACGGGCTGATTACTCGCTTAAAAGAGCGCCAGCCGGATATCCGAATCATCGCGCTTGATGTCCACCCTATTCAAAAAGAATTAAAGCGCCTGTGCCACGAAACAATCGTCGGCGACATTCTCGACACGGTGATGATTGACCGATTGGCGGCGTTTTATGATTTCGGCGCCATTTATCATTTGGCGGCAATTCTTTCGACGAAAGCCGAGCGTGAACCGGTTCTCGGCCACCGCGTGAATGTGGACGGAACGCTGAACCTTCTCGAGCTTTCCGCACGGCAAGCGCGAGCGACCGGCGAACAAGTGAAATTTCTCTTTCCAAGTTCAATCGCCGTATACGGGTTGCCGGATCTTGCGATGAAAATGAAAACCGGCAAAGTGAAAGAGTCGGAGTGGCTTCAGCCGCGCACAATGTACGGCGTCAATAAACGGTACTGCGAAGAGCTTGGGCGGTATTACCAAGAGTTCTATCGCCAAATAGACCCACAGCCTACGATGGGCGGTGTGGATTTTCGCGCTATCCGTTTTCCGGGTCTTATTAGTGCGCACACGCTTCCCACCGGCGGCACCAGCGACTATGGGCCGGAGATGCTCCACTCTGCCGCGCGTGGCGAAGTCTATGATTGTTTTGTGCCTGAGACCACGACACTGCCGTTTCTGACGATGCCGGACGCTATTGACGCGCTGTTAAGTCTTGAAATCGCCGATAAGAAAAAACTCACTCAGCTCGTCTATAATATTCGCGGGTTCTGCGTTTCGGCGAAGGATTTTTATGACGTGATCAAAAAGGCATTCCCGGCGATGAGCGTGAATTTCAACCCGGACTCGCTCCGACAAAAGATTGTCGATAGCTGGCCCGCAGACGTTGATGATTCGCAAGCGACGAAAGAGTGGGGTTGGAAACCGGCTTATGATTTCAAGAAAGCATTCGAGGAGTATTTAATTCCTGCTGTAAAGGCACGTTACGCGAAGACACCATAAGGAACCCTATATCAATGGATGTTATTACAATACTAGTATTGATTCTTCTTGCGGCGCTACTCGTGCTGATTCTGATTAAAGTATCGAGCCGCAGTACGTCGAGTACCGACCAATCTGCATTGATGATGCAACAGCAGATTGATGGGTTTCGCGCTGAGGTTTCTCAAAGCCTGAAGAATAGCACAGACTCGCTCGCTAATTCATTGAAGACTACCCAAGATACGCTGTTGACCGTGGTGAACGACCTCAGGACCAATGTGACCCAGCAATTGCAAAGCAATTCCGGTCAAATGGATAAGCGGTTAGACAATGCGGCTGAGGTTATTCGAGACGTTAAGAAAGAGCTTGGCGATCTCGGCCGGGCTACGCAGGAAATAAAAGAATTAGGGCAGAGCGTTTCCAAATTAGAGGAAATGCTTCGCGCGCCAAAATTTCGCGGTGGATTGGGTGAATTGTTGCTTGAAGATTTACTGAAGCAGGTCTTGCCCGTCAACGCCTATGATATGCAGTTTACATTTCGCAACGGTCAGACGGTAGACGCGATTATCAACACGGCGGGGGGCAAAGTGCCGGTCGATTCTAAATTCCCGTTGGAAAATTTTAGAAAAATGGCAGAGGCGAAATCGGACCAGGAGAAGAAAGCAGCGTACCGGCTGTTTGTCTCAGACGTGAAGAAACACATTGACGCCATTGCGCAAAAATACATAGTGCCAGATGAGGGCACATTTGATTTTGCATTAATGTATATTCCAGCTGAAAATATCTATTATGAAACTATTATTAAAGATGAATCCTATGGCGATGAAAACGGTTTATACGCCTATGCCGCCAATAAACACGTTGTCCCGGTGTCGCCGAACAGTTTCTACGCCCACCTGCGTGTTATTGCATTGGGTTTAAAAGGGCTACAGATTGAGCGAAGCGCAAAGGAAATCACACAAAATCTCAGTCGTCTTGGTTCTGAGTTGCAGAGGTTTTCCGAGCTGTATGAAATCCTTGGGACGCACTTGAACAATGCCAAAAATAAATTCGACGAAGCCGATAAAAAGCTCAACGCATTTTCAGAACGGTTGAAGAACGTACAATCCTTACCCGACAGCGACGACAAAAAAAAACAAATTGATGCATTTTCGAAATCTTAATACGTCAGAATATTATTTTCCTGAACGAATTTCCCATCATACACAGGACTCCCCATGAAAGTGCTCAAACGTATTGGCATTTTAACCGGCGGCGGCGATTGCCCCGGGTTGAACGCGGTTATTCGTAGTGTGGCTAAACCGGCGATGTCGTATTTTGGCGCATCGGTGGTCGGGATTGAGGACGGATTCGAGGGATTCGTCGAAGGGAGAATGCGTGAACTTACGCCTCAGGACGTTGCCGGGATTGTCAATATCGGCGGAACCATCCTCGGCACGTCGAACAAAGGCGACCCATTCCACTTTCCGGTGCTTACTGACAATGGAATCGAGTCGCATGATTATTCCGGCAAGGCTGTTCAGCACTATAAGGACTGGGGACTTGACGCGGTGGTCGCTATCGGAGGCGACGGTACGATGCACATCGTTGATAAATTTACCGACATGGGATTGAATTTTGTCGGCGTGCCCAAGACTATAGATAATGACCTCTCGTCAACCGACCAAACGTTCGGCTATGACTCCGCGTTGACAGTTGCAACAGAAGCGATTGACCGTTTGCACACAACGGCGTCTGCACACCATCGTGTGATGGTGATTGAAGTGATGGGGCGTTATGCCGGATGGATTGCTCTCGGCTCCGGCCTGGCGGGCGGTGCGGATGTGATCCTGATCCCCGAAATCCCCTTTAGTTGGGAAAAAGTGTTCGAAGCCGTGGGCGGACGCAGTAAGCACGGAAAGAAATTCAGTATCGTCTGCGTTGCTGAGGGGGCGAAACCGTCGGACGGCGACCTTGTCGTAAAAGAAAAAGACTCGAAACGCACCGATCCCCTGCGCCTGGGCGGCATCGGCGACCTTGTAGCAAAGAGAATTACAGAGGCGACGGGGCTGGAGACACGCGTCACAGTCCTTGGCCACTTACAGCGCGGGGGAAGTCCGACACCGTTCGACCGCATTCTTGCCACGAAATTCGGTTCTATGGCATTACAGTTAGTGGCTGAGAAAAAGTATGGATATATGGTCAGCCTGCGCGGAACGGAAGTGCTCTCTGTGCCTGTGAAGGAAGCAATCATGAAGCTTCGTACCGTTCCCCCGGATTCCCAACTGATATTTTCCGCACGAGCGGTAGGGACGAGCTTTGGCGATTAAGAGCGAAATGTTGGATGAGTTACTGATG
>DASWKY010000203.1:0-1632 GCA_036396395.1 Bacteroidota bacterium
CCATCCCAAGATTGTCGCCCCCGTTCGCTACAACGGGAGAATGGTTGATCAAGATACGCTCTTTACCATCGGCGGCTTTTTTATTTTATACCTGGTGACATTTTCCACGTCATCCATCATACTGACGGCGACGGGACTTGATGTCGTAACTTCTATGAGTGCGGTTGCCGCATCGATGGCGAACGTAGGTCCCGGCTTAGGAACGGTAGGACCGATGTCAAACTACGCGCATCTCACCGACCTTGCGAAGTGGGTGCTGAGCGCGTGTATGTTGCTCGGGCGTCTCGAAATCTTCACCGTGTTCGCTCTCTTCAGTTCCGCCTTCTGGAAACGGTAACGCGCTTATCCAATCGCTGAATTCACGTGCTCGAGTATCTCCGTGCTCTGCTGTTTCACGGAAGCGAGCAAATTTTCTGCCTTGAGCCCGGTATCATGGACGAACGTATCGTCTTGAATAGTGCTCAGGTTGATGCGCACATTCAGCGCGGCGCTGATGCATGCCGCCCTGATCATCGCCGCGGCGACTCCCGCGTCCGAAACGGAATTCACATTGCCCTTCGTTGCAACGGCGAGCGTGAGAGGAAGGGATTTCTCGCACGCCTCCATCACTTCTAACGGCACCAGCGCCGCGGATTTTGTCGCTTCCTGGATCGCCCCGCTTCTAAAATGCTTTTCGTCGTCGGTATCTTTCGGCAATGAAAACGCCCGCATGACCAAGTTAAACGCCTCCGTGTCCTTCTCGATGAGAGCGGTGAATTGCGCGCGTAGGTCTTCGGAGTATCGGAGCAGTTCCTGCATTTCTGCCTCCACCTCTGCATATTTTTTCTTCCCGACTGTTAGGCGGCAGACCATCGAGGTCAGACCCGCCCCCAAAGCTCCGGCTAATGCGGCGACGCTTCCGCCGCCCGGCGCAGCGGAGTTCGAGGCAACTTCGTCTAAAAATCCCGATACGGTTTTGTCTGCGAGCATGTTATTTCTCCGTTTGAGTGAGACCTGCGAGGTTTGAGATAACCTCGCAGAGGTAATAAAATGAGACTCTGAAAAATCTCAAATAATTTGGTAGCCGCAGGCTTTGCGTTTTTTGCGTCCCGTCGTATTTTGACGGGACAGCCTGCGAATGTATTCTAAAAACGCAACCTAAAGGTTGCGGCTACCTGTACGTAAATAATTTTTCAGGAGTCTCTTATAACAAGTATTCAATCACTTTTTTCTTCGGGTCGAACGGCTCAAGCTGGCTCAAGCCCAACCCCTCGACCGCATAATTGACCAATTCCTGTTCAGTAAACGAACCGGATTTGCCTTTCTGAGCGGCGTAATATTCACCCGCCATGAGCAGAGCCTTGAGCGGTGTGAGTCCAACGATTTCACTGCCGGTGGCGTCGAGACCTAACGAACGCGCTTCTTTTCTTACTTCTTCAAATGCTTTGTGGGGAGGCGTTTGCTCGTAATCTACGAGATTAATGGACACCTGCGCGATGTGCGCCCGTTCAAGCAGTACTCCCATTGCTTTGACTGCTTTAAGTGAGCCGGGGATAGTAATTTTTTCGCCCTTTTCGTTTTTGACGACGTTGCCCGATTCGTCTTTCTTGGGTCTGCCGCTTTCGCGGATGCGCAATGCGATTTCATGCGCGA
>DASWKY010000204.1:0-2747 GCA_036396395.1 Bacteroidota bacterium
TATTGGTAAAGACTGCGAGCATGTGGGCTATGCTCGTCGGCGTACTGGTGCTGCTGGGCTGGGTGCTCGACCTGCCGACTCTCAAAAGCATCTTGCCGCATTATGTAACCATGAAGGTCAACACGGCACTCTGTTTCTTCCTCCTGGGCGCCGCGCTCTGGTTGTTTCTCATCCCCTCTCCTTCCTTTTCCGACGCGGCGGATGACCGAAAAAATACGGCCACTCGAAGACGGCGTCTCGCCCGCGCGTGTGTTGTCCTCGTGATGGCGCTGGCTCTCCTCACGTTGAGTGAGTACCTCTTTCAGTGGAATCTCGGTATTGATGAACTTTTTTTTCGCGAGCCCGATGCTATAGCAACGTCGAGCCCGGGAAGAATGGCGCCCGCAGCCATTGTGGGCTTTATCTTTCTTGCCGGAGCGTTATTCCTCCTGGACCGCTCCACTCCGCTCGGCAGCCTGCTTGCCATCCTCCTCGCCCATGCGACAGCTTTGATTACTTTCGTCTCGCTGTTGGGATATCTCTATGGCGCAGAATCGTTGTACGGGATCTTCTCGTACGCGAGCATGGCACTTCATACGTCTTTCACATTCCTGATGCTAAGTATAGGGGTCTTAGTCTCACAGCCTGAACGCGGCGTCGTTCGCTTGCTTCTTGCTGACGACCCGGGCGGCATAACGCTCCGCGTACTCTTCCCAACGATTTTACTGATGCTCGTCCTTCTCGGCTTATTAAGGGTCTACGGTGAACGGGCGGGGCTGTACGAAACCGAATTAGGCACAACGTTCTACACTGTTGCCGTCCTCGTGCTGTTGCTCCCGGTGATTTGGTGGAATGCCCTCGTGCTCAGCCGCGCCGACCAACACCGCCGCGAATTGACCGAGGCTCTGGAACGCCAAACGAATATCCTCAACTCTGTCCTGGACAGCATGGGTGACGGCGTGATTGCGACGGATATGGACGGGAAATTTATCATCTGGAATAAAGCGGCGGAACGGATGCTCGGTCTTGGGCCATCCAACCGCTCCACGGAAGAATGGTCGTCGTATTACGGCGTCTTCTTGCCGGACCGGCTGACACCCTATCCCTCCGATCAATTGCCGCTTGCCCGTGCGCTCCGGGGGGAATCTGTCGATTTAGACGAGCAATTTATCCGCCGTCCGGACATCCCGAACGGGGTGTGGCTCTCTGTGACCGGCAGGCCGCTCCTCGACCAGAACGGAATGCAACGCGGCGGGGTGGTCGTGTTCAGTGAAATATCGGAGCGCAAGCGCGCCGAAGAGCAAATGAGACAACTCAACGCCGAGCTTGAAGTCATCAACACAGAACTGGAAGCATTTTCCTACTCCGTCTCGCACGATTTGCGCGCGCCGCTCCGGCACATTGACGGCTTCGCCGAGCTTCTGCGGAAAAAAGCCATGGAATCGCTGGATGATCAATCGAAGCGATACCTCGACACGATCTCTCGGTCTGCAAAGCACATGGGCGCGCTGATTGACGACCTGCTGATTTTCTCGCGGATGGGCAGAACAGAATTACGGAAAACCTCGCTCAACCCGAGCGCACTGTTGCGTGAAAGCATCGAAAACCATATCCACGAGACCGGAGAACGCAATATCCACTGGAAGATTCACACGCTACCGGTTGTGATGGCAGACCGTGCGATGCTGAGCCTCGTGTTCCAGAATCTCGTCGGCAACGCAATCAAGTATACTCGTCCACGTGAGAGCGCTGAAGTAGAAATAGGGTGCACCACGAATGACAGCGAACATATTTTCTACATACGGGACAACGGAGTCGGGTTTGACATGAAGTATGTCGATAAGCTGTTCGGTGTGTTTCAAAGACTACATCGCGCAGATGAGTTCGAAGGGACCGGTATCGGGCTTGCCAATGTCCGCCGGATTATCTCTCGTCACGGTGGAAAAACGTGGGCAGAGGGAGTACCGAACCGCGGCGCGACGATATATTTTACTATGCCCGTGGAAACAACAAACGGAAGTCCCGGGAGTACTCCATCATGAGGGTCTCTGCATATTATTCTGACATCCACTTGGAAGGAAAACGACATATGGCTGAACAAACTCCTGCGACAGGTCACGCCACCGACCTCCTTCGGCATCTAGACGATGCCGCGCGGCGAAACGGATACGCCTTTCATACTGCTTATCTTGAACACCTTACCACAACAGGAGAATTCCCTCATTTCAAAACGTTTTATATGAATGTCTTAAAGCGTTTTCAGGAACTTGGAGGCTCACATCAACGTATAGAAGAATGGAGCAGAAAGAGTTGGCTGTCGCTTTTTAGAAAACTCGAACGCGAGTATGCGCGACGCTCTACGAGCGTTCGGGGGAAACACACGAAACGCGCGCTGAGAACACTCATCAATACGCGACTCGATGAAATCGGTCAAAATCAGAAATGGCTGGCTGAAAAATTGAATATTTCGAAACAATCGGTTCATCAATATGTGCACGGAAGAGCATATCCGCGCAAGCCGCTCTTAGTTCGATTGGTAAAACTTCTTTCTCTGTAAGGGGAGGCGCGAGGTACTCATGAAGCATACATTGCACCAAGGAGGCGAGGCTATGGTCACTGAACTGAAAAGTATATTATTGGCTGAAGACAACCCGAACGACGTCGAATTGACGCTTGCCGCTCTGAGCGAGAATAATCTTGCGAATGCAGTCGTTGTCGCACGGGATGGAGCGGAAGCTCTGGACTATCTCTACCAGCGCGGCAGTTTC
>DASWKY010000205.1:0-7106 GCA_036396395.1 Bacteroidota bacterium
TCACCATGACCATCTTGAAAAAGTCATCAGTGTTATTGCGGACCTCAAGTCGGCATACGCGATGCTCTGGTACGCGCGAACGGCTTCCGAGCTTACGCGGGAAAACCAACAACTCGTTGAACTTATTCTCAGCAGTGCTCAAACACGGTACGCGGTGGGTGGAACCTCACAGCAGGATGTATTGAAAACCAACATAGAGCTTGCCAAGCTTAAGACGAAAGAAGCTTCTCTCCGGCAGGAAGAAATAGCCGCAGAAAGTATGATGCGCGCAATCCTTAACCGGTCTTCCGCAAGGCCCATCGGGCAGATTAGTTTAGAGCCGGTCAGAACACTTAGGTATTCGGTCGATGACTTACTTGCGTTCGGGCTTGCGAACAAGCCGATGCTCGTACATGATTCGCTCAGTGTCCACGAACAGGACCTGATGGTGAGCCTCACGCGTCAAGAGTACCTCCCGGACCTTAGCCTGTCCCTTGAATATGTAACCTCACCGTTGCTCGGACACAAGCAGTGGTCGTTTATGGTCGGCATTACATTGCCCTTCGCGCCGTGGACGCTGGGAAAAGCCTCTGCCCGCGTACAAGAAGCACAGTCTGAACGCTCCATGATGGCTTCAAAATATCAAGCGTCAAAAAATATGCTTCAAGCAAGAATCCGTGAGCAATACGCAGCAGTAAAAGCATACGAGACAGAGATTCTGTATTACGAGAACACGATACTCCCGCAAACGAGGCAATCATTACAGGCGTTAATGAGCGAATACCAGACCGGCTCGGCATCGTATCTCATGCTGTTGGATTCATACCGCATGTATCAGGAAATAAGCATGGACGCTGCCATGGCGCGCATGAAGTACGAACAGTCGCGTGCCCGGCTTGAACGGGAAGTCGGCGTTACCGATTTGCGGGTTGTTCCCACAGCTGAGGAAGAGTAATAATACTGCGTTGCATCAGCAATGATTCATATAGAATTATCAGGAGCAAGCTTATGAAAAAGAAATTATTAACTGGAATGGGAATCATAATTGTGGCGTTAGGCGTTGCATCATTTTTCTACCCATCATTTTTCTCTGATGCAGAAGTAATCTCTCCGCCTGCGGAGTCAACACATACAACAAATCAGGAACAACCCGCAAGAGAAATCGACTATTACACTTGCGGGATGCACCCCTCTGTGAAAGCAACGGAACCGGGTAAATGTCCTATTTGCGGGATGACACTTGTGCCGGTTTATAAAAAAAGCGCAGAGACCAACGAGAGCGTTGACTTGACATTCTCCGTCAGTCCCGCGCAACGGCAACTGATCGGCGTAAAGTACGCAACCGCTTCCGTGACGTCGCTGACCAAAACGATTCACGCCGTCGGTAAAGTAGAATTCGATGAACGGACATTATCTGAAGTGAATCTCAAAATATCCGGGTGGATAGAAAAGCTGTATGTTGATTACACTGGCAAGGAAGTGCAGAAGGGCGAGCCGTTGTTTAGTCTTTACAGTCCTGAGTTAGTTAGTGCACAAGAGGAATATTTGCTTGCTCGAACCGCCGCCGGTAAGGGAATTTCGGAAGTCGCTGGAGAATATTCCTCTCCGCTCGCACCATCACACGTGCTTGAACGCGCCCGGCAACGGTTACTGCTTTGGGGACTTGCTGAGGAGCAGATTGTAGAGCTCGAACAACGCGGCAAGCCGCAAACGTCCATCGACATTCTCTCTCCGCAAAACGGAGTGGTCGTCGAAAAAATGGCTGTCGCTGGTTCGCGTGTCGAGGAAGGAATGCCGTTGTACAACATTGCCGACCTTTCGACTGTCTGGGTTCACGCCGAAGTGTATGAATATGAACTTTCTTCGGTGCAAGTCGGGCAAGAAGCAACAGTGCGGATAAACTCGTTCCCCGGAGAAGTATTCTCAGGACGTATCACATACATTTTTCCATTTCTCGACGCTAGCACTCGCAGTGTAAAAGTCCGTATGGAATTCTCAAACACGAACGGTAAACTAAAGCCTCAAATGTATGCCGACGTTGAAATCAACACGACCCGGAAAAAAGTACTGACAATTCCGGAACATGCCGTACTCTACACCGGACAACGGCAAATTGTATTTGTCGATAAAGGCAACGGACTCTTTGAGGCACGTCTTGTAACTGTCGGCGAGCGGGGTGACAACCTTGTGGAAATTCTTAACGGATTACAGTCCGGCGAGCGAGTCGTCGCGGGCGCTAACTTTCTCATCGACGCCGAGAGCCGCATTCAGGGCGTCCTCCAACGGCTCGAAGGCGCCGAGCCTGCGCCGCTTGAACACAAACATTAATTTGTCAACGAGAATGTCATGATAGAAAAAATCATAGAATACAGCGCCAAGAATAAGTTTATCGTCTTCGCCCTGCTGGCGTTCGTCGTCGGGTGGGGACTGTGGGCACTCAACAATACATCGTTAGACGCTCTCCCAGACCTTTCCGATGTACAGGTCATTGTTTTTACGGAATGGATGGGACGAAGTCCTGACCTGATCGAAGACCAAATCACCTACCCCATCATCACGAAGCTTGTCGCCGCTCCTAAAGTGAAGGCAGTCCGAGGCATTTCGATGTTCGGTATGTCTTTCATCTACGTCATTTTCGAGGACGACACAGATATATACTGGGCGCGTAGCCGAGTCTTGGAATACCTCAATACTGTGGGAGGTAAGTTGCCGCAAGGCGTCACGCCAGTGCTAGGTCCGGATGCAACAGGTGTAGGATGGGTGTTTGAGTACGCCCTCATTGATAAATCCGGAAACCATACGCTGGCCGACTTGCGTTCGTTTCAGGATTGGACGCTGAAGTACTACCTTGAAAGCACTCCCGGTGTCGCCGAAGTAGCAAGCGTTGGAGGATTCGTGAAGCAGTATCAGGTCAACGTGAATCCTAACGCACTGCTTGCCTACAATATCCCACTGATGGACGTGATGGAGGCAATTCGCAAAAGTAACAACGACGTGGGTGGACGTGTGCTGGAAGTCTCCTCGACAGAATACTTTGTTCGCGGGCGAGGTTATATCAAATCGTTGAAGGATATCGAGAGCATCCCTGTTGGGACGGATGGCAACGGAACGCCCGTGCTGGTGAAAAATATTGGGAGGGTTGAATTCGGTCCTGAGATCCGCCGCGGGCTTGCCGAGTGGAACGGCGAAGGCGAGGCGGTCGGCGGCATTGTCGTAATGAGATATGGTGAGAATGCTCTCGACGTCATCAACCGGGTCAAGCAAAAAATCGAAGACATAAAACCATCACTCCCGGAAGGTGTTGAACTTGTTACCGCGTATGATCGCGCCGACCTTATCGAACGAGCGATCGCGATGTTGAAGGAAGTGCTCTCTGAAGAAATGCTGATCGTCAGTCTGGTGATTCTGCTCTTTCTTTTTCATTTCCGCAGTGCACTGGTGCCGATTGTCACATTACCCATAGCGGTGCTCGTGGCGTTCATTCCGATGTATTACATGGGAATTACCTCCAACATCATGTCGTTGGGCGGAATCGCCATTGCCATCGGAGCCATGGTGGATGCTTCCATTATCCTCGTGGAGAATGCACACAAGAAGCTCGAAGGCTGGGTTGAAGGTTCCGGGCCCATCCATCGAGAAGACCTGATTATCGGCGCGCTGAAAGAAGTCGGCAGGCCGATTTTCTTTTCATTGCTTGTCATCACCGTCTCCTTCCTCCCCATTTTTAGTTTGCAATCGCAAGAAGGAAGATTGTTCAAACCGCTCGCGTACACAAAAACATTTTCAATGTTTTTCGCCGCGATTCTTGCTATTACAGTCGCGCCTGCTCTTATCCTGTGGCTTGTCCGGGGAAAAATCCATTCAGAAGAGCGGCACCCGGTCAGTAAATTGCTCCACCGGTTGTATCACCCAGCCATTGATTTTGTCCTGGCACACAGCAAGAAAGTCATTATTGTTGCAGTGCTGATGATGGCTGGTACGGTGCCGGTCTATTTTCTGCTAGGCTCAGAGTTTATGCCCCCGTTGAACGAAGGGACGATACTTTTCATGCCCACGTCGGTGCCGGGCATGCCTGCCTCCGAAGCGAGTAAGATTTTGCAATTGCAGGATCAAATCCTCAAAGGATTTCCGGAAGTGCAGACAGTCTTTGGCAAAATCGGGCGTGCGGAAACTCCGACCGACCCCGCGCCGCTGAGCATGGTGGAGACCATCATTACACTGAAGCCTGAAGACCAGTGGCGTCCCGGCGTGACTTGGGACAGCCTCATCAAGGAGATGGATGAAAAGCTGAAATTCCCCGGCATGGCGAACATCTGGTGGATGCCCGTGCAGACCCGCACGGAAATGCTCACGACCGGTATCCGGAGCAACCTCGGAATTAAAATTTTCGGTCCTGATTTAAAAGAAATTGAGAAAATTGGCATTGAGATCGAACAGGTACTCAAGCAACTTCCCGATACACGCTCGGCGTTTGCAGAGCGCGTGACGGGCGGATATTATGTCGATTTTGAGGTACGGAGAGAACGCGCCGCTCGGTACGGCCTTACCGTGGACGACGTAAATATGATTGTGGAGTCCGCCATCGGCGGCGAGAATGTCACCACGACCGTCGAAGGCAAGGAGCGGTACCCCGTCAACGTGCGCTATGCGCGGGAACTGCGCGATAATCTTAACCGCCTCGAGCGTGTGCTTGTGCCCGTGCAGGGCGGCGCTCAGATTCCATTGGCCGAACTTGCCGATATCCGGTTTTCCTCCGGCGCGCCGATGATTTACAACGAAGGCGGTTCACGGCTTGGTTACGTCTTTGTGGATGTTGTCGGCAAAAGTTACGGCGACTACGTCGCTCATGCAAAGCAAGCTGTGCAAGACCTTGTAACTGTTCCCCCTGGGTACTACCTGGAGTGGACCGGACAGTACGAACACATCGAACGAATGAAACAACGCCTCGTCATTATCGTGCCGGTAACGCTCTTTCTCGTGTTTCTTTTGATATATTTCAATACGAAATCCCTCGCGAAAACCGGCATCGTTCTGTTGGCTGTGCCGTTCTCGTTAGTCGGTGCGGTATGGTTTCTGTATCTCCTCGATTTCAACATCAGCATCGCCGTATGGGTCGGCTTGATAGCGCTTGCGGGCCTCGACGCGGAAACGGGAATCGTGATGTTGTTATACCTTGACCTCGCGTATGAGGAAAGAAAAAAAACAGGTACACTGCTTAGTCTGTCAGACTTAAAGGAGGCAATTCACTATGGAGCGGTCAAGCGTGTGCGCCCTAAGCTCATGACGATGGGCACGACGCTCATCGGCTTACTGCCCCTGATGGTCAGCACAGGCACAGGAGCGGACGTGATGAAACGCATAGCCGCCCCGATGATCGGCGGCATCACGACGTCCGCTGCAATGGAATTACTCGTCTATCCCGCCATTTTTTTCTTGTGGAAACGATGGCAGATGAAAAAAGAACAACAAGATCCCCGGCTTCAAACAGTAACAACTCATCAGGAGAAATAAATTATGAGAAAGACCATTATGCTTGCCGTGCTCGCGGCGTCGACTGTTTACGGATTGACCTTCATCGCCGCCCGCGGTGAAGATGCACAGCAACAAGCCAGACAAGATTCGGCAGCCACGCGACAGGCAGAACTCTACTATTGCCCGATGCACCCCGACGTCACCTCCGCCAAACCGGGCGAATGCCCCAAATGTGGAATGGCGCTCATGAAGAAAGAACCGAGTGCGAAGTCCCCTGAACTGCAGTCATCCGCGAAAGAGAAAATACTACAAGCAAAAAAACTCCTGGCGGACGCCAAGAGACAACTGACCCGAGAAGGAAAGTACAATTGTTGTATTAAAGACCCGTGCGCCCAGTGTGCGCTCGACCACCAGAACTGCCCCTGTTATGAGGACTTGAAAGCCGGGAAACCGGTGTGTGCAGAATGCTACGGCGGATGGCAACGCGGCGAGGGCAAAGACCAATCCATTAAACCGGGAGACGTCAAAGCCTCGTTTGGAACTCATAAACACTAAAAGAGACTTCTGAAAAATTCTCAGAATAATGTCATCCCGAGTTCGCCGTGGCGAACGAGGGATCTCACCCATGAATTTGACCGAAAAAACGAGATTCCTCGTCGCTTTGCTCCTCGGAATGACATCTTAATTCTATTTTTCAGATGTCTCTAAAATAATGAAAGGGTTATTCTTATGCGTCGCATCATCTCAACAGTCATGACGGTCGCCGTGTGCGTTTCAGCGGTGTTCGCTCAACCACCTGCGTATTCGGGTGAACAACAACGAGCTATCAAATCACTATCTCAACAAGAGATTGACGATTATCTTTCCGGCGCGGGCATGGGTTTTGCGAAAACCGCTGAACTCAACAGTTATCCAGGCCCACGCCATGTGTTAGAGCTTGCCGAGCAACTAAACCTTACGGAACAGCAAGCATCAAGGTCAAAAGTATTATTTGAAGCAATGCGAAGCGACGCTGTGCGACTTGGAAAAGCCATCGTGGAACAAGAGCACGCATTGAATAAGCTGTTTGCTCAACATACCATCAACCCCAAAAAGCTGAGCGAAGCAATTGGACACATTGCCGTTCTTCAAGGCAAACTGCGAGCAGTTCATCTCTCGGCACATCTTGCAATGAAAGAGCTGCTTAGCCAGCAACAAATCGAGAAATACGATGAACTACGGGGATATGCCGCGCGGCAGGATTCACAAGGCAACGAACATCAACATAAACACTAACTCAATTTCTAACATTACTGAAAGGCTCCTACCATGAAGTTATTTCTTATTCTTGTCACTATCGTTACAACGCTTGCTCTTATCGGGTGCGGAAAGACGGCAGAACAAAGCACAGTCCAGACTGCATCCATCAAAGTGGAGAGCGCCGTGTGCGGCACGTGCGGAGACGCTATCACAGAAGCATTAAAGGGTGTTGAAGGCGTACAGGAAGCATCCGTTGATATAGAGAAGAAAGTCGCAACGGTGCAATATCTTACCGCGAAGACCGACCTTTCAAAACTGGAGCGGGCTGTTGCCGACGCGGGCTATGACGCTAATGAGACGAAGCGCAATTCAGAGGCGTATGAGAAGCTTGATTCCTGCTGTAAAATCGGTGAAAC
>DASWKY010000206.1:0-1939 GCA_036396395.1 Bacteroidota bacterium
ACCAGGTCGGGCGCGGCGGCTCGGATTACCAAATGGCTCGCCGGTGGATGACCGAGGAAGCGAACGCCGCCATTCAGGGCGCGCTGGACGCAGGAGCGACGGAAGTAATCGTGAACGATTCGCACGGCGATATGCGGAATCTGATTCTCGCCGACCTGCACCCCGCGGCGACGCTCATCACCGGTTCGCCAAAGCCGTACAGTATGATGCAAGGTCTTGACGCCACGTTCGATGCCGTCGTCTATGTCGGCTACCACCCGCGCGAAGGAACATACGACGGCGTGCTCGACCACACTATGTCCGGCGGAACCGTGTACTATGTGAAAGTCAACGGCGTGGAAATGCCCGAGCTTGGTTTGAATTCGTTGATTGCCGGTTACTACAACGTGCCGGTTGTGTTCATTGCCGGAGATAAAGCCGCGTGCGAACAGGCGAAAGAACTGCTCGGCGACAATATTGCCACAGTTGCCGTGAAAGAAGGAATCGGCAAACGAGCGGCGAAATCTATGCCCCAGAAAAAAGCGCAGGAGGCGATTCGAGCGCAGGTGAAAGTCGGGATCGACAAACGAAAAGAAATGCGCATCTACAAACTGAACGCGCCGTACACGTTCGAGATGGCATATTTCCGCACTTCGCAGGCGGAGGGACCGTCGCTGATACCCGGCGTAAAACGCCTCAACCCCAAAACAGTGCAGTTTGAAACGAAGGATTACCTCGAAGGATTTAAATTAATGCGCGCGCTCATCTCGTTGGGGAACGACTAAAGAGTGATTTCCGAAAAATTAGTTACGTACCGGTAGCCGCAGGCTTTGCGTTTTTTGCATCCCGTCGCATTCTGACGGGATAGCCTGCGAATGTATTTGAAAAACGCAACCTGTCCCAAGGGGATGCCTTCGGCAAAGGTTGCGGCTACCAGTATCTAAATAATTTTTCAGCAGTCTCTCATTATAAGGAATGTTCATGAGCGAGCAACTCTCATCAAGTACCGCGCAGCCTTCGCGCGCATACCGCTGGGCAGTGCTGATTGTCATCAGCCTAGCGATGTTCGGCAATTACTACGCCTACGATTCCATCGGGCCCGTGTTCGACCTGCTGAAGGAACAGCTCCATTTCTCGGATGAAGACCTCGGACTCCTCTACACGGTGTACAGCGTCGCGGCAATCCTTATTCTTCTTGCAGGCGGCTATATCATCGACCGGTACGGTACGAAGAAGACGATATTTTTCTTCGGCGCCATCTGTCTCGTCGCGGCTGTCGTGACCGCAGTCTCGCCGAAAATAGGCGTGATGCTGACCGGGCGGTTTCTGCTCGGTCTCGGCGCAGAACCGTTGATCGTCGCGGTCTCGACCGCTTTGGCGAAATGGTTTAAGGGAAAAGAATTGAGCTTTGCGTTCGGCATCAATCTCACCATTGCGCGGCTTGGTTCCGCCTCAGCCGACTGGTCTCCTGCGTGGGCGAAGCCCCTGTATAGCAATTGGCAGGATCCGCTCTGGCTCGCGACGGCGTTCGCGGGCATGTGCGTTGCCGGAGGTTTTTTGTACTGGCTGATGGAACGAAGGGCTGAGAAACACTACGCGATCGGTGAACAAGGTGAGACAGAAAAGCTGGAGCTCAAAGGTCTTTACTCATTTGGAAAATCGTACTGGTATGTTGTCGGCTTGTGCGTCGTGTTCTATTCGACAATTTTTCCCTTCCGCGCGTTTGCGATCAAGTATTTTATCGAGGCACACGGAACCTCGCGCGAGGTCGGCGGCTTGCTGAACAGTTTCATCCCTATTTCGGCGATGGTTGCGACGCCGCTCTTCGGACTGCTGGTTGATAAAATCGGAAAGCGCGCGTTGCTGATGGCGTTCGGCTCGTTGATTCTCCTGCCGTTGTTTGTCGTGGTGACCTACGCCCCGCCGGGCGCGGACGTCGGGTTGTGGCTTCCGTTTTACG
>DASWKY010000207.1:0-2900 GCA_036396395.1 Bacteroidota bacterium
CCTCGCTCACCGCCG
This sequence comes from Bacteroidota bacterium, assembly GCA_036396395.1. Lineage (GTDB taxonomy): Bacteria > Bacteroidota > Ignavibacteria > UBA10030 > UBA10030 > JAKEEG01. The sequence continues at coordinate 16 of DASWKY010000207.1, forward strand.
CTCAATGCGAAAAAATCCAAGCCGACCTTGCAGATGTCTTCCGGGGCAGTATAGACATCGAGCATCTTCTCCAGAGACACAGAATGAAATGGAAGCGCCGCACACAACAGCACAACCCGAATGCCCGCGTCGATGTGGAGTTTGAAGACCACCCGCGGTATACTATAATAGATGTGTATGCGTTCGATATGGTCGGATTTCTCTATACGATTACGGGAGCGCTCTCGCGGCTCGGTTTGAACATCGCGTTCGCAAAAATCGCCACCCGCGCAGACGGCATCGTTGACTCGTTCTACGTCACCGACCTCACAGGCAGTAAGCTCGATAATCCCGAGCGGAGGGCGAAAGTTAAAGCAGAACTGTTGTCGGCGATTCAAAAACTTGCTGAGAGGGAGTTGGTAACAATCTCATTATAACATGAATGACCCACGGCCCATCGGCGTATTCGATTCCGGTATCGGCGGCTTGACCGTTGTGAAGGCGCTGACGAAACAACTGCCGAACGAAAATATTGTATACTTCGGCGATACAGCCCGCGTGCCGTACGGGTCCAAATCTCCACAAGCGGTGCGCGACTACGCGGCGCAGGACACCGACGTACTCCTGCAACACGGCGTGAAGATGATCGTCATCGCCTGCAATACCGTCTCGGCCGTAGCGCTTGATGTCGTGCAAAAGCGGGCGCGAGTGCCGGTTGCCGGGGTGATCATGCCGGGCGCGGAAGCGGCTGTACGGGCAACAACAAACCAGCGCGTGGGCGTTATCGGCACGGTCAGCACGATTACCAGCGACGCGTACGCGAACGCCATCCGGCAGATTGACCCGTCCGTGCAAGTGTTCAGCCGCGCATGTCCGCTGTTTGTGCCGCTGGTGGAAGAGGGATGGATCGAACACCCGGCTACGGAACTCATCGCGCGGGAATATCTATTCCCGCTCACTCAAGATAAAATCGATACGCTCATTCTCGGTTGCACGCATTATCCCCTGTTAAAAAATATCATCGGCAAGGTATTTCATAATGCAGTGACGCTTGTGGATTCCGGGGAAGCAACCGCCTCAGCCGTTGAACAGGTTCTTCGCGAACATCAACTTGTCAACGAAAGCACGATGAAGCCGAACATCCAGTACTGGGTGAGCGATGCGCCGGAGAAGTTTGCCAAGGTCGGCGAGCAATTCTTCGGGCAGACATTGGGGCGCGTGCAACGGGTTGCCGGACTTTCAGCATAGCCGTTTGACACGCCAGTCTTGTTTCGGTATATTGAATCGTACACTGATAAGCTCATACCATGCCCGTCAAGGAAATTCAACTGCTTGGCAATCCCGTGCTCAGAGCGCAGTGCTCTCCCGTGAAAAATGTACACGAGCCGAAGACCCGGGAGGCCATCGCAAACCTGCGGGATACGTTGCTGGATTTCCGCAAACGCATGGGGTTTGGACGCGGAATCGCCGCGCCGCAAATCGGCGTGACGAAACAAATTATCTACGTTGACTTCGAATACCACGGCGCGCTCATCAATCCGAAGATTATCAAGCGCAGTAAGAAAAAATTCAAGCTCTGGGACGACTGCTTTTCATTCCCGAATTTGTTGGTAAGAGTCGGGCGACATTACTCTATCGAAGTGGCTTTCATGGACGAATCCGGCAAGAAGCAAAAGCTCAAAGCCGGCGGGGCGTTGTCCGAACTGCTTCAACATGAAATAGACCACGTCAACGGCGTGCTGGCAATTGACCGGGCGCTCGATTCAAAGCATATTATTTTACGCAGTGAGTATGAAAAGCTCGTTTCAAAACAACCTGTCATGTTATAGAGGAAACCATGTCCCGCACCCTACTCACAGAAGAACAAATCACACAGCGTCTGAAAGAACTAAAAGACTGGACGCGCGCCGGCAAAGAAATCAAGAAGACCGTGAAGCGCAAAGATTTCGTGCAGGCGATGGGTTTCGTCACGTCCGTCGCGATTCTTGCTGAAAAAATGGACCACCACCCGGATATCGACATTCGTTGGAACGCCGTCCACCTGACACTCTCGACGCACAGCGCGGGCGGGCTCACGGAGTACGATTTCAACCTCGCCAAGCAGATTGACGAATTATGAGCGACGCACGGATTGCCAAGCTCAATGAATTTCTCTCGAAGGACCCAACGGATTCTTTCGCCCGTTATGCCCTTGCGCTGGAGTACGCCGGCAGAGGAGACGTTCCCCGTGCTGTTACGATGTTGGAAGCGTTACTGCAAGACGACCCGGTGTACATTCCCGCGTACCAACAGCTTGGGTATGCATACGAAAAACTCGACCGCCGCGAGGACGCCGTTGCGATGTTCCAACGCGGGATTCAAGCCGCCGCGAAAGCAGGCGACCATCATGCACAGGGAGAAATGCAAGAAGCGCTTGATGAGTTAACCGCTTCCTAACGCCGTTCGTTCCTCGCTGTTTGCCTTTGTGTGCTGCATCCCTTGACGTTATATGAATTCCTATGAATAAACTTATTCCTGTTTCACAGCCAGACCAGATTTTGCCGCAATACCGAAACACTGCCATCGGGAAATTGCTGGAATACCACAACCTTGACCGACCGTTGGATACGTACACCAGCGCGGAACTGCTCATCGTCATGTGTATGGATAACCGCAAGCACCTGCACGTACCGGATAATTTCGCATTTATTATTCGCTCGGGCGGCGGGAACCTCAGGTACAGCGAATTCAAAGTGTCGTTCGCGATTGCTGTGGGCGGCGTGAAAGCCATTGCGCTCATTGGGCACACCAATTGCGGGATGGTGAATTTACATGACCGCAGAGAGCAGTTCATCTCCGGGCTTACAGAACATGCCGGGTGGGACAGGCAATCGGCAGAGGAACATTTTACACAATTTAGCCCGATG
>DASWKY010000208.1:0-4448 GCA_036396395.1 Bacteroidota bacterium
TGGATAAGAGGGACTCGTATGGCAAAGAAGTATCACATCCTGATAGTGGACGACGAAGAGTCCATCACCTTTCTCCTGCAAACCGAGCTTGAAGAATTCCCCGAGTACGAGGTCGAGACCGCGCTTAACGGCACGGAAGCCATCAACCTCATCCAATCGAAACCGTACGACGTCGTTTTGCTCGACATCAAAATGCCGCGCGTGAGCGGCATCGAAGTCCTCAAGTTCATCAACGAGCATTCTCCTTCCACGCAAGTCATCATGCTGACCAACGTCGTCGACGTCAAAACGGCGATTGAAACGATTAAACTCGGCGCGTACGATTTCGTCAGCAAACCGTACGACCGCGACCAGCTCTTGGCGGCTGTCGAACGCGCGCTGGAACGCAGGCAACTCGTCATCGAAAAAGAAGTGATGAAGCGCGAGATCAACCGCCTGGGCGGCAGGGTGGAGATCGTCGGGCAGAGCAAGGCGTTCCACGAAGTGCTGGAACACTCGAAGAAGGTCGCTTCGAGCGAAGCATTTGTCCTCATCGAGGGACCGAGCGGCACCGGCAAAGAGTTGATTGCGCACCTTATCCATCAGGAAAGTTCGCGCAAGGAGCGCCCGTTCGTAGCCGTGAACTGCGCGTCCATACCCGACCAGTTATTGGAAAGCGAATTATTCGGGCACGAGAAGGGCTCGTTCACCAACGCCTACACGACGAAGCAAGGATTGGTGGAAGTAGCGCATGGCGGAACGCTCTTTCTGGATGAAGTGGGGGACATCAGTCCCATGACCCAGCCCAAGTTGCTCCGGTTTTTAGAAACGGGCGAGTTCCGCCGCGTCGGCGGCACAGCTTCTATGAAAGTAGAAGTCCGCGTCGTCTCCGCGACGAACAAAAACCTCCAGAATGAAGTAAAGGCGGGAAAGTTTCGCGAAGACTTGCTGTACCGGCTGAACGTTGTGAGCATTCGCCTGCCGAGTCTCAAGGAACGCAAAGAAGATATCCCGTTACTGGTGGATTATTTTCTTTCGCGCAAATCCAAATCCCAGCCCAAGAAAATTAGTCCGCAAGCCCTTGAACTTCTTACGCACTACGACTGGCCCGGCAATGTCCGCGAATTAGAGCACGTGATCGAAGGGGCGACTGTTATTTGCCAAAACGATATTATCGAGCCGACCGACCTGTGGATTAACGCGGCACTGTCTGCTTCCTCGCGCAGTGTGGGAGAGTCGGCTCCAACCGCCGCCGTTTCGAGGGATAACGGGACAGCTGAATTGATTTCCCTCGAAGACCTCGAAAAAATCCATATCGAAAAAGTTCTCCGCCATAACCGCTGGAACCGGATGAAGACCGCCGAAATGCTCGGGATTACCTCAAAAACCCTCTATTTGAAGATAAAGCGGTATGGGTTGAAAAGCCGCGGCGGCGAAGAAGAATAAACCGTACACCCCCACCCTCAAACCGTCTTAACAATTTCGTTAAAAAAAATATTTTTTTTCATCAAACGGTGCAACTTTTTTTGGGTTGCAAACGTCTAATACAATGCAACACCTAAGCAACACATATCTCCTTCTTAAATTGAGCCGGTTCTTTTCTGACGTGGTGGGAAGATTAGACGCCGGCTCAATTTTTTTTGCCATTCTCCTTACACTCCAACCTTGACTTTCCGTTGAATTTTGAGTATTTTACTCAATGTTAAGTCCATTTCTTCTCTGTTTGTCGCATTCACTATACACCTCTGCCCCCTCCGTAGATAAAGAATTCCAAAGGAGCGACGTAACTGCATGCCGAAGTTTCAAGGCGTAGATTATTATAGTCTCGACGAACTTCTTTCCCAAGACGAAATCTTAGTCCGCAACACCGTCCGCGAATTTGTGGATGAACACGTTCTGCCGGTGATCGAAAAGCACTACAACGCCGGTACCTTTCCGATGGACCTCATCCCGAAGATGGCGGAGTTAGGTTTGTTTGGTCCCACATTACCTGCGAAATACGGCTGTGCCGAAATGAACAATGTCGCCTACGGACTGATGATGCAGGAGTTGGAGCGCGGCGATAGCGGTGTGCGGAGTTTTGCTTCGGTGCAAAGCGGGTTAGTGATGTACCCTATTTTCGCTTTTGGGTCGGAGGAGCAGAAAGACCACTGGTTGCCGAAACTCGCTTCAGGCAAAGCCATCGGGTGTTTTGGGCTGACGGAGCCGGACTATGGTTCGAACCCCGGCGGTATGGTGACACGGGCGGAGAAAAAAGACGGGGGCTATCTTCTTAATGGCGCAAAAATGTGGATTACCAACGGGACGCTTGCCGATGTGGCTGTGGTGTGGGCGAAACTAAACGGCGAGATCAAAGGATTCTTGGTCGAGAAAGGGATGAAGGGATTTTCCGCGCCGGAGATGACGGGCAAGCACTCGTTGCGCGCTTCGGTCACGTCCGAGCTTGTGTTTCAGGATTGCTTGATTCCGGAAAAAAATATACTGCCGAAATCCGGCGGGCTGAAGTCCCCGCTCATGTGCCTGACGCAGGCGCGCTATGGCATCGCATGGGGCGCTATCGGTTCGGCGATGGCATGCTACGACACGGCGCTCAATTATTCCAAGAGCCGGATTCAGTTTGATAAGCCAATTGCGTCGTTCCAGTTGACGCAGGAAAAGCTTGTGTATATGGTTACGGAAATCACGAAGGCGCAATTGATGTGCCTGCAAATCGGGCGGCTGAAGGACCAGAACAAAGTGAAGTTCACGCAGGTTTCCATGGCGAAACGGAATAACGTGTACCACGCGTTGGAGATTGCGCGCGTTGCGCGAGAGATTCTCGGTGCGAACGGCATCTTGAGCGAATACCCTGTGATGCGCCACGCCGCAAACCTCGAGTCCGTGAAGACGTACGAAGGCACGCACGAGATGCACACATTAATTATCGGTCAAGATATTACGGGTATTCAGGCATTTGTGTAAACGATACGATTATGCCCTCTAATAAAATACTCGGTGAAGCGATCACATTTGACGACGTTTTGCTCGTCCCGGCGAAGTCGTCCGTACTGCCGCGGGAAGCCGATGTGCGCACGAAACTCTCGCGCCACATTGAACTGAACATCCCGCTCGTCAGCGCGGCGATGGATACCGTGACCGAAAGCCCGATGGCAATCGCGCTCGCGCGCGAGGGCGGTATCGGCATCCTGCACAAGAATATGTCTATTGACCGTCATGCGGAGGAAGTCGACAAGGTCAAGCGTTCGGAAAGCGGGATGATCCAAGACCCCGTGACGCTTTCTCCCGAGAAGAAAGTCGGCGAAGCGCTCAGCGTGATGAAGAAATACAGCATCTCCGGCATTCCGATCGTCAAAGACGATAGGCTTGTCGGCATCCTCACAAATCGAGACCTGCGCTTCGTTCCCAACCTCAGCCTCGAAATTTCCAACGTCATGACGAACGGCAGTCTGATCACTGCTTCCGTCGGCACGACGCTCGACGAGGCGGAGGCAATTCTCCAGAAAAACAGAATCGAAAAACTCCCCATCGTTGATAAGAACGGCAAACTCCGCGGGCTGATCACATTTAAAGACATTCAGAAAAAGAAGCGCCACCCGAACGCGTGCAAGGATAAACTCGGTAGGCTCCGAGTCGGCGCGGCGGTGGGAGTAACGGAAGATACGCTGGAGCGCGTAGCCGCCCTTGTTGCCGCCGGTGTCGATGTGATTATAGTCGATACGGCGCACGGGCATTCGCAGGGCGTGTTGGAGATGATCAAGCGCATCCGGTCGAAGTTCGACATAGAATTGATCGGCGGCAACGTCGCCACCGCGGATGGCGCAAAAGACCTCATCCGCACGGGCGTCGATGCTATTAAAGTCGGCATTGGTCCCGGCTCGATATGCACAACGCGTGTCGTTGCAGGAGTCGGCGTTCCCCAAATCACGGCGATAATGGATTGCGCGAAGGTTGCGCAGAAATCAAAAATTCCGGTGATCGCCGACGGCGGCATTAAGCAAACGGGCGATATTGCGAAAGCGATCGCGGCGGGCGCGGATACGGTGATGATCGGCAGTTTGTTCGCGGGCGTCGAAGAAAGTCCCGGCGAAAAAGTTCTCTACGAAGGCAGAAGCTACAAGATGTACCGCGGCATGGGTTCGCTGGATGCGATGCGCAAAGGGAGCAGGGATAGATACTTTCAGGATGTGGAGGATGACATCCAAAAACTTGTGCCCGAAGGCATCGAGGGACGCTTGCCCTACAAAGGCTCGCTCGGTGAAACGGTGTACCAGATGGTCGGCGGATTGCGCGCGGCGATGGGGTACTGCGGCTGTCGAACGGTTGCCGAGATGAAACACAAAACACATTTCGTCCGCATGACAGACGCCGGGTTGCGCGAAAGCCATCCGCACGATATTAACATCACCAAGGAAGCGCCGAATTATCACCTCTAAGCGCTCACCGATGAACTCCCAACGGCTTGATGCACT
>DASWKY010000209.1:0-5607 GCA_036396395.1 Bacteroidota bacterium
TAGCGACTGTCTTAGTGATTCCCGCTTCCGTCTATTATAACGTATGCCCCCTTGAAATCCTGATTTCGAGCCTCGATAACGGCTTTACCGGCGGGAGAGGGCTTAAACTCAATCTGCGCTTTACCGTTCGCCATTTCGACCACGGAACTTCTGGTCGGCGTTCCCCAATTGACGAGCAACTCTCCATGTCCGTCAGAAGTGAAATAGACTCGCTTGTTGTACTCCAGGCAACGCTTGCCGTTCTTATCTACGGTCGTAGCCGTGATGAGCACATTTCCATTCGGCAACCTCTCTTGAGAAAGCTGGATATGGTCCGGCGTGTCATTCTTCTTGAACGAATACTGAAGGGAGACGGTGTGTTCAGCTGATTTTTTTCCATCTTTGAAGCCAACAGCAAGAAGTGTGTTGTCGCCCTCCTTAAAGTGTACGTTCCAGCTTAACCCGCTCGCAGGGAACTTGCCGATGTTTTTCGCACGTGTTCCCTGACTGACGCCATTCAGGAATAATTCCACCTCGGCGCAATTGCTGAACACGTTTACCTCCCGCGGCGCATTCTGCGGTCCCGCCCGCTCCGTCCACGTGGGCGATTCGATGTACGTAAACTGCGGCGAAGTCGTCCAGTAGCTTTTGAAGACGTAGTACGCATCCTTAGGATTGCCGGCTCGGTCGACCAATCCTTTTTGATTCATGTAGGGTATCGGGTTTTCAGGCCGTAGCGGCGTGGGAAAATCTTTGAACGCCCATTGTGCATTGCCGGTAAACCACTCCAACCGCTCGGAAACGCCCAACATCCAATCGAAGAGGTCGACAATATAACTCTCACCCCAGTCGCTGTTGAGCGCGACATTCTTCACGGCTTGTGGCGTTATTTTTTCTTCCCATCCGTCCGATGCGATGGTGGCGTCGCCGGACACGGGGTGTTCCGAATGCCTGCCGACGTGGCTATCGCCGCCGAACTCAGCATGGAAAAAACGCGGGAGGTTTTCCCGCGCATCGTTCAACGCCGTCTCGTAGCCTTTGTAATACCCGCTATACCATCCGGGCCAGATGGAGGGCGACACCATATCCACGAGGTCGGCGCCTTCGGTGAACTTCCGGGTTGCTGTCAACCTGCCGGGGTCAAGAGTCTTGGCAATGGTATGCAACTCTTGCACCATCGCGCGGAGAGAGTCGAGCTGATCCCCATTCGGAAAATCCGGCAGCCAGTACATTTCATTTCCGAGCGAGCGGATAATAATAGAAGGATGGTTGAAATATTGGCCTATCTGTTCCACCAGCAGGCGGCGTGTGTTTGCTTTCCACTCCTCGCCGCCCATTCCGCCCCGGCACCAGGGCAACTCGTCCCACACGAGCAAGCCCAATTCGTCGCACGCCCGGTACACCTCCGGATCTTGTGGATAGTGCGCCAAGCGGAGGAAGTTTGCGCCCAACTCTTTGATCATCTGAATGTCTTTTCTGTGCAGGCTGTCCGGCATCGCATTACCGTACCCGGCATAATCTTCGTGGCGGTGCGTTCCGCGCAGGAGCATGCGTTCGCCGTTCAGGTAGAACGCTCCATGCTCTTTGAATTCGAACCAGCGGCATCCAAACCTATCGGTCAGCTGGTCGAACACTCTCCCCTCCCGTTTCAGCTGAACGCGAGCCGTATAGAGAGAGGGATGGTCGGGCGACCAGAGAGCGGGATTCTGAATGGGCGGGAGCGCAAACCGTACGGTTTTCTCACTACCCTTCATTTCTTGTGTGGTACTGTTGCGCGAGACTTCCTTTCCTGTCGCGTCGAGAAGCACGCATTCCAAGTCGAGCGAAACCGCTTTGCCTGCCGTATTTTTCACCAACGCCCGCACTTCAACCTCGGCAACAGATTGAGAAACGTTCGGAGTTTCAATGTTTATATTTGAAAGGTAGATCGCCGGAACGACTTTGAGCCATACATCACGGGTGATGCCCCCGTAAATACAAAAATCGGATTTCTGTGAAGGGATAATGTTCGGGTCATATTCGTTGCTGACACGGACAAGCACGATATTTGTTTGTCCGCGAATGACGAAGTCGGTGATATCGACCTCGAACCCAACATACCCGCCGATATGGCCGCCAGCTTTTTTGCCGTTGACATACACTTCGGAGATGATATTGACTCCTTCGAAATAGAGAATATACCGCGATTCTTGCCATCCTGCAGGCAGAGAAAACTCTTTCCTATACCAGCTTGCTGAACGGCGGTAGCCCGGCTCAGGATCAACGACGTCCCACACATTCCACGTGTGGGGCAGTGTGATTGCTTGCCACTGTGCTTTCGCTGAGTGGAGTAATGACGGGTCGGCTATTGCTTCTTCGAGGTACTCCCACCGTTCGTTGAACGAACTGACCTGTCTCCCCGTCTCATTCTTTAACGTTTGCGCGCCCGAGTTGCGACAGAGGAATAAAAAAACGATGGTGATAAGCGCTGTGGATATTCGAGTGTTCATCGTTATTGTTCTTCCTCGCTGACCCGCACAAGAAGGGGCGCTTTCAAACGCACTGCGTACTCGTCCAGATAACGTTCCCAATCCATTTGATTGTTGAAATCGCCGCTCCGAGTCCAGCCTCCGCCCGAGTAGTACGTAACCGGTTTTCCAGTCGTCGCAGTGCCGAGAATCAGGACGTGCGTGTCGTCCTCTCGAATCTCTCTAAAAGAGGCTCCTGACAACACTGCTCCGGTGCCGAGATACCCGTTCACCTCTTGTTCAGTCGTCAACCCATAGAGGCTTATCCATTGGTTGGTATTGTTCACGGTGGAGGTTGTGCCTTTCCTTTTCACGACACCGGCGGCGAACGTTAACGCGTTTGGCTCGCCTGAGTAGACGATGTCTATTCTGTTAAGATTTTGTCCTGCGTCAAGTGTTATCCGTCTCACTTCGCGCACGGGCTTGCCGTTATACTGCACCGGCTTGAAGGTCAACTCGAACATCGCACGCAACGGACCCGTCGCCAGGATAGTATACGATTCAAACACGCCAGGCTGCGAGAGAGAGTCGCCGTTCCACAAAGCAGAACTGCCGCCGCCGAGTGTTCTCCCAACCGAGAAGAAGTCCGCGCCCTCGCCGTGGTCTTCGTGGTACGACCGCACTTTGCTTTCGTCATCCTTATACCATTGTTCAATCACCAACGACCGGACGCGCTTACACCAGACGTCAATGCCGTTGTTGACTTCCGCCGCGAGCGCGGGACCGTACATACGGAAGGCAATGCGGTCGTTTTCCCAAGCCAAATCTTCCCGCGGCATCATGAAGCGAGCGTCCGTCCGGGACTTTCCTTCCGCACGCTCACGCGCTCCTTGCTTCAGCAGATATGATTTCGTTTCTCCCGCTTTGAAATCGTCAAGGAACAGAAACACATCGACAACGCCATCGTTATTCTCGTCCACTGCTTGGAAAACCAGCGTCCCGCCGGACTGAAGATGGGTAAGAGAGATGGATTTGGGGTTGGCTTGCGGGATATGCTTTTTCACTTCATCCCAGGGTACGGCAACAATTTCGTTCTTCCGTTCAAGTTTCAAAGCGTTCATGACAACGATTTGAACCTGTGCGATAACGTTTGCGGTTGAAGCTTGTAGCAGAGAGTAAAGCAACAACATCATCAAGGCATATTTTTTCATTCTTCAGGTCCCTTCTTGTTTTTGGTGGATGCGCTCGACTCATTCCACCCACAGGACGGGTTGTCGGATAGGCATGCCCCGCTGGACCTCCGGTACCGTCGGGTCGGGGTCGAGCGTTTTCCATAAATCGAGATACCGTTGCTCGCCGAACGCGACGCCAGCGAACAACAGCATCGGCTGGCGCACGGGACGAAACTCGTAGTACATCACGTCTTTCGGGTAGTGCCACGTAGATTTATCTTTGAGATAGGGGTAGAGGAATTCCATTCCTTTGCGTATGCCGCGCCCATCTGGAAGAACAAACGACCACAGGTTATTCTCAGGCGTCGAGAGGATTTGGCAAATAAGCGCCATTCCTTCAAGATTAAAAATGGAATAATCGTACGGTTTGGTTCTGCTGAGTTCAAGCGGGAAGCTCCCGTCGTTGGCCATTTGGCTTGGCAGAAGCACCGTTTTATAGCGCTCGCGAGCGAACGCAAGCTGTGCGGAATCTCCGACGAGACGCGCAAACGCCGCCACCTGTGCAACCCACCACGTGGCATGGTTGTTTTTCGTGTCTCGCTCGTCTGTTCCGTACTGGTGCGTTGTCATCCACGTCAAATACTCCCTAAACCACCGCTTCACGGCGGCTTCGTTCGCGTTCGTAAGGGACGGGGAGCCGGAAAGAACCTCGACCGCGCGGGCAACTTCGATCAAGTGAATCGTATCTATAATACCGATACCTCTTCCTGTGACCCTGCCCTTGATGGCTTGCGCGTAGAGCAGATGGGGCGACATCTTAGTCGAATCGTCAACGAACCACGCCTTCAGGTGCCGGACAGCATGGGCAGAGTACTCCTCCTTGCCCGTTACCGTATACGCGGCGGTAAGCGCCGACACCACGCGGCAAAAGTGAAACATCGCTTCACGGTGTTTCACAAAATTATCCGGGTTGGACATCCCATCGCGCTGAATATACGGTCCGTCCGGGCGCTCCGGGTCGGGCCACCAATAATCGCCTTCGGAATAAAATTCGTGCCGTCCGCCCGCGCTTCGAGAAGCATGGTATGCGGTGATCGTCACCGGTTGTTCGCGCAGGAAGAGGTCGGCGGCGGTGAGAATCCGGTCACGGTCGATGGAGGCGACGTCAACAGCGGTGCGCGGCTGTCCTAACGCTTCGTTGGAACACGCGAGCACGCAGAAGGCGTACAGGAGTAACGCCTGAATACTTCTACGAAAAAATATATATTGCTCCTTTCTCGCCATCGGTTACTTGTTCAATTGCAAGTACCTGAACATCGCTTCGAGAAAATAATAATCGGCGTAGACGATCGACACATCGACTTCGGTTCCCGCGGGTTTGTGTCCGACTGCGTGATTCAAAATTCCGTGCGAGGCAGTTCCCTCGGCTATATACTCCGGGGAACAGAGCGTGCCCAGTATCTTTGTTGCCGTTTCACGATAGGCTGATTTCCGTGTTTGTCCGGCGGTATGAGTTGACAATTCAAACAAAGCCGACGCGGCGATGGCGGCGGCTGAAACATCTTTCGGCTCGTTCGGAATGCCGGGGGTAAGGAAATCCCAATACGGAACGCCCCCTTCCGGCAAATTATTGATGAAATAATCCGCAGCGCGTTGCGCTGTCTCAAGGAATCGTTGGTCTTTGGTGAAGCGATAGGTCATCGTAAAACCGTAGATCGCCCACGCGTGCCCGCGCGCCCAGACCGATTCGTCTGCATAGCCTTGATGTGTGTTGCGGGCGAGCACCGAGCCGTTCGTCGTGTCGTAGTCGAGAACATGATACGTACTGCCGTTGGGGCGGACATGGTTCTGCATAGTTTTTTCGGCGTGCGAGATCGCAATCTCCCGGAGCCGCTCCCCGCCCCCGTTCTCAGCCGACCAAAAGAGCAACTCGAGGTTCATCATATTGTCAACAATTACGGGATACCCCCACCTTCCATGGTCCCACGAACGGAGAGCGCCGACATTCG